>PCTP01000259.1:741-6074 GCA_002770795.1 Gammaproteobacteria bacterium CG22_combo_CG10-13_8_21_14_all_40_8
GCCGGTGCTTTATTACCCGTTTTGATTGTTTTTATGATAGGACAAGCTTTAGAAGGCATGGTGTTGACCCCTTTATTGGTCGGAGACAAAATTGGTTTACATCCAGTCACGGTGATCTTTGCCATTATGGCCGGTGGGCAACTTTTTGGTTTTGTGGGTATTTTAATCGCATTACCTTTGGCCGCAGTTCTCGCGGTGTTAATGAGGCATTTACATAGTCGCTATCGTCAAAGTCATTATTATGATGAAGCGCAAACCACAGAAGCAAAATCCCAGAGCCCTCAAGGTGATACGGCGATAAATTTGGCTGGGACGCCGATGGATGAATCAATGGTGGAGGTCTCTGCACCAGTCACCGTACCAGAAAGATTTCAAGACGATGAACCCATTGAAAACCTAGATATGATGACCTCGACTGAGTTAGATGAGAATAAGTCTAATCAAAAGCCTGAGTCATAATACTTCCTATGGTGAAAAAAACACAACAACTCACATTACCCATTAGCTCTTCTGAACTGCCATCATTTGAGAACTTTGTGATTGGCGATAACCTGGAAGCTGTTCTGGCGCTTAAACAGTTGTCTGAAAAATCCAATACCTCCTCTAAAGCGCAATTGATTTATGTACATGGTCAACAAGGATGTGGGGTGAGCCACCTATTACAAGCAACCGTTGATTTCGCCTGTCAGCAGGGGATTAATGCACTGTATTTTGATCTCAGCGAAAAAGCACTTTCACCTAAAATGCTACAAGGTTTAGAAAGTTATGAGCTGGTTTGTTTAGATGATGTGGCGGCGGTTGTGGGGGGTTCAATTATGTTCGAGAGGGAAGCTGAATGGGAAGAGGCGTTATTCCATCTATTTAACCATCTCAAAGATGCTGGACATCAGCTGGTAGTTGGGAGTAGCCAATTACCGCAAAATTTGCATGTGCGTTTGCCCGATTTGGTTTCAAGATGGGATAGTATGGTGCGATTTCATATTATGGATATTTCGGATCAGGATAAAGAACAGGCGTTGATCCAAAGAGCCAAGTTTGCTGGGTTAAATTTAGCACCAGAAGTCGCAAAATACTTGATATCCAGAGGCAGTAGAAACCTGAATCAACTGATTGCTAATCTAGATAAATTGGATCAAGCTTCTTTAGCCAGCAAACGTGCTATCACCATTCCATTGGTGAAAGAAGTTTTAGGTTTTTAGAATTAACTTTCAGTATTTGCTTTCTCTTCCCCAAACAAAAAGTCTAAACTTTGAGCTGCATGGCGCATATGAGGAATAACAATAGTGCCACCAACCACTAGAGCTACACTCATGGCCTCTTCAATTTCTTCCAATGAATAACCTTCTTTAACAGCTTCTTCTAAATGATAGTCGATACAATCATTACAGCGCAGCACCATCGATGCCACTAAAGCCAGTAAATCTTTGGTTCCTTTAGATAAAGCGCCATCACTATAAGTGCCTTTGTCTAAAGAAAATACTCTTTTAGTGATAAGATTTTTCGTTTTGAGTATGGCTTCATTGCCTTCAAGACGCTTACTGCGATATTCTTCAAATGGATGTGGCATATTCATTGTTCTCATGAGTGGATATAAAAAGCTATAGTTAATCAGATATTATACTGAGTTTTATAAACCATACCCTATTTTTTAGGTGAAACAGTGACTATTCTTTTGGTAGTCTGTTACGTTGTTGTCGCTCAAAACAATATAGAGGTCGTCTATTGAACGTTGGAATGAATACTGGAATGAAAACAGAAACCTTACAATCGACTCAAAAATTACTGATGAGGGTTTTAAAATCCCTATCCCAAGTAGTCTTAGGTAAAGAGAATGAGATTAAACTATCTTTGGCTTGTTTATTAGCCAGAGGGCATCTATTGATTGAAGATTTACCCGGCACGGGAAAAACCACTTTAGCCCATGCTTTAGCTAAAACCATGGGACTAGATTTTCAAAGAGTACAATTTACCAGCGACATGCTACCAGCGGATATTCTAGGGGCTGCTATTTTTGAGCGTTCAAAGGAAGCCTTTAGATTTCACCAAGGGCCTATTTTTACTCAGTTAGTTTTGGCCGATGAGGTCAACCGAGCCACACCTAAAACCCAAAGTGCTTTATTAGAGGCGATGGAAGAAAGGCAAGTCACTATTGATGGGGAAACCAAAAAACTACCTGAACCTTTCTTTGTTATCGCCACACAAAACCCAAGCCATCAAATTGGCACCTATCCATTACCTGAATCTCAGTTGGATAGATTTTTAATGCGCTTAAGTTTGGGATACCCCAGTTTAGGCGATGAGCGACAATTATTGTTAGGACAAGACCGCCGCCAAATGATTTCTAAGCTCCATTGTGAGTTACCAAAGGAACAACTGCTTTTGCTACAAAATCAGGTCGATAAGGTTAAAGCATCAACCACATTAGTGAACTATCTCTTGGATTTAGTGGTGGCAAGTCGTCAAGAAACCCGATGCCAACATGGACTCTCTCCCAGAGCCAGTGTGATGTGTTTAAAAGCAGCCAAAGCATGGGTCTTATTTGATGCAAGGGATTATGTGTTGCCCGAAGATATTCAAGCGGTCTTTGTCTCTGTGGCAGCACATCGCTTAAATCTCAATGAGCCAATAGAAGCGAAAAGCATTGTTGAACAATGGATCAAAGAGACGCCGATCCCCATTTAAATAGGCTGAAATCCCCAATACATGAGCTGGTTTACCCAAAAAATACAAACGCTGTTTAACCAATGGCTGAAGAACCGCATTCCGCCTAATCAAGAAATACAGCTGGGTCAAAGGCAGCTATTTATCTTTAGTACCCGTTCAGGTTGGATGTTTGCCTTAGTTTTAATGCTACTGCTTATTGGTGCCACTAACTATCAAAACTCTATGGTGTTTTTTCTAAGTTTCTTTTTAATGGCATTAGGCTTACTCAGTATATTTTTTACCTATGCCAATGTTTCCGGTTTAAAGCTAAGAGCCTTAAATGCGTCAGCTGTTTTTGCGGGAGAATCCGCACGATTTCCACTATTGTTAGAATCCCATCGCGGATGTTTTAGTTTAGGATTAGGTTTTAATCGGCAACTGCAAATCTGGATCGATTGCCTGCCACAAAAAAGTCTAACCATTGAACTTGCCTATAAAACAAGCTCACGTGGTTGGAACAGACCAGGACGTTTAACCCTTAACAGTGAATACCCACTTGGCTTGCTACATTGTTGGAGTCATCTTGATCTTAAGCAAAAGGTTTTAGCTTATCCCAAACCTATTTCACCCGAAGGAAGGCTGTTACAGATGGATGAAGAAGAAGGCGAAAAAGCTCATCATGTGCTGCCAGGGGAGGATTATCAAGAAAGTGCGCGTTATCAAGCAGGCGATCCCTTACCTCATATCGATTGGCGAGTGTATGCGCGTACTGATGAACTTTACACCAAACGCTTTGAGCAACATCAAAGTGAAACTGAATGGATAGACTGGGATGCCTTTCAAGGTGTCGAAAAAGAGTTACGCTTGAGTTACTTGTGTTATCAAATTTTACAAAGAGATCGAGAACAAAAAAATTATGGATTGAAAATGCCTCATCAAACCATTCAAGCCTCTTTAGGGAGTAATCACTTACAACAATGCTTAACAGTTTTGGCACTTTTCCCATGAAGATCAACCATCAAGAATTTTCATTGGGGACATGCAGATGATGACCAATGAAAAAACAGTTCAAAAATGCTTACCCCTAGATCGAAAAGGCGTGGTGGCTGCGATTTGCGTCGCACAAAGTTTAGTCGTATTGCCTTTGATTTTTCAATTACCTTTTTGGATCAGTGCCATTTCAATGGTTGCCATCGCGTGGCGCTTAGCCAGTCATTTTCGACACTGGCCGTTACCGGGAAAATGGATAAGATTATCCGCCGCCATGCTTGGCACTGCCTTGATTATTGTTCAGCACCATTCGCTTATTTCAAAAGAGGCCGGATTAAGTTTGTTTGTGGTGATGACGAGTTTGCGTTTGATGGAATTAAAGCGCTACAGAGATGGAATGAATAGTATTTTGTTATGTTTCTTTTTACTCGGCGTCAACTTTTTATACAACCAATCCCTATTGATAACAGTCTATGCATTCATCACATTATTTTGGCTACTTATTTCCTTAATCGCTTTACAAAGAATTGATGGTTTGGAATATTGGAAAGTCAGCACAAAGTTAAGTCTTAAGCAGCTAGTTTACACCATTCCTTTCGCCATATTTATGTTTGTGTTCTTCCCACGTTTATCTCACCCTCTATGGAATATGCCTAACGCACAAACTGCGGGTTCTGGGGTTAGTGATAGCATGACACCTGGAGATATCAGCCAATTATTACTCAATGATGATATTGCCTTTCGAGCAAAATTTTTAGCAAACACACCTTCTGCCAACAGCATGTATTGGCGCGGGTTAGTACTCGCCGATTTTGATGGGTTAACTTGGCGTAGAAGTCCTTCCTTGGGCGTTGCCCAACTAATAGACACAGAACAACCCGTTGAATATCAAATATTGTTAGAACCGCATCAACACCAATGGCTTTATTTTCTGGATATGCCTTCATCTACAAATTCTACAGAAAGTGTGAGGCGACCCGTCGGCAATAATGAACAATATATTTTTCCGTTATCTGAAAAATTACTGACAAGTCTGCGTTACACAGGGCGATCATTTGTCAAATATCGGGCGAATCCTGTATTAACATCAGCGCAAAAAAATCACTATACCAAGCTCCCTAGAGATGGGAACGAAAGAAGTCAGCAATGGGCTAAAGCACTCTATCAAAAAAGTGTGTCTCCGCAAGATTTTGTGCATAAAATTCTGACACAGATCAATCAAAAAGAGTATTACTACACACTCATACCACCTGTCCTGGCAGAGGATACCATTGATGACTTTTGGTTTAATACCCATAAAGGATTTTGTGAACACTATGCCAGTACCTTGGTTTATTTAGCTCGTGCAGTTGGTATTCCTGCACGAGTCGTTGTGGGTTATCAAGGAGGTGAAAAGAACCCCTATAGTGATTATTGGGTGGTAAAGCAATCTGATGCTCATGCCTGGACAGAAATTTGGTATGAAAACCAAGGATGGGTCAGAGTGGATCCCACTGCGGCCATTCATCCCAGTAGAGTCGAACAGCGTGTTTCCGATTCCTATCGTCAAAGAGAGCCATTGTTCGATAGTGATTTATATCTGGATTGGGTACCACAAAAAAACTCAATGTTTAAAACAGCACAACAATTGATTGATCTAATCAACACTCAATGGAAACAATGGGTCATCGACTATAATCAACAAAATCAAATGGAATTAT
>PCTP01000003.1 GCA_002770795.1 Gammaproteobacteria bacterium CG22_combo_CG10-13_8_21_14_all_40_8
TTTTTCCATCGTATACTCCATAACTATCACGGCGTTTTTGTTTTTTAAATCCTCTGAAAATCTATATTTTCGTAAAGTCCTTAGGCTATTTCTGGCAATATTTCTATTGTAGGAGCTGTTCAATATTTTGAATTCCGTAATAACATCTTTTTCATCTAGATGAAATTCAATAGCAATACAAGCTATAACGCCCGTATCCTTAGCTTTTTCTAATTCGTCATTAATATTTTCTGAATGCGGAAGAGTTAGAGTGGCTCTTTCAAGAATATTACTTTCAGTCAGCTTCAATAGCTCTTTCTGTTTTTTAGTCAAAATATCTAAACAGGAATAATTTGTTGCACAAGCAGGCAAACAAAATAATGCCACGGTAATAATAAGAATTTTAAATATCGCATTCATACTTATAGTCCCTTGAAAGTTCTTACATCGGTATTTACATGATGTGTTCTAGAAGGAAGCCCCTTTTCTCTACGGAAAGCATTTTCAAAACGCATAACTGTTCGTACTTCATCCCATTTTAGGGCACGTGGATCAGTATTCAACGTGCCATTTATCATCTTTGAGGCATCAATAGGCTTAAGACTCAGCACACTTAACCCCGCATTAGTGTGCCCAAACTCATGTGCCATTAGAGTTCCAATCGTAGCTGTAGCAACTTGATTCCCAGGATGAAAATCTTTTCTAGCATTTTTCCAACCATTAAGATCTGACGTGTAAGTTATTTCTATATCCGAGGATGATAGATCACTAGCGCCAAAGCCATCGCTGGGCAAAAAAACTTATGGGTGTCCCTTCCTTGCTTTTTCTCCTTGATCATCCCTTCCGTCAACCAAAAGAAAAACAACGGCAAAAAGAATATCGCCAAGAATGTCGCGGCCATCATGCCACCCATCACCCCAGTTCCTACGCTATGCCTCGCCCCTGCGCCAGCGCCTGAGCTGAAAACTAAGGGAACAACACCGAGGATAAAGGCTAATGAGGTCATGATAATAGGGCGAAATCTGAGTCGAGCAGCTTCCATTGAGGCGGCACTTGCAGACCATCCCTGTTGTTTTTTCATCAGCGCATACTCAATAATCAGAATGGCATTTTTACTGGCAAGACCCAGCAAAGTCACTAAACCGATTTGGAAATAAACGTCACTGGTCATATGGGCAATTTGTACCGAAAGCAAGGCCCCAAATGTGCCAAAGGGCAAGGCGAATAACACAGAGAAAGGTAATGACCAACGTTCGTATAATGCAGCAAGAATTAGGAACACCATGATAATCGCCATACCTAAGGCTAAGCCTGTGGTGCCTGAACTACTTTTTTCCTGAAACGCGGTGCCTGTCCAATCGTAACTCATATCTGGAGGTAATATTTCGGCAGCGATTCTTTCAACTTCAGCAATAGCTTGACCTGAGCTATAGCCTGGTGCGGCACTACCCAGCAATTTAACAGCGGGTAAATTATTGTAGCGTTCTAAGGTGTCTGGGCCTGAGGTAAATTGGATATCGGCGATGGCGCTCATGGGCACCATTTTGCCTTGGTTATTTTTCACATAAATGCGCGCAATATCTTGTGGAGACATGCGATATTCTGCTTCTGCAGACATAATCACTTGCCATGATCGACCAAACTTATTGAAGTCATTCACATAGTAAGTTCCCAAAGTACCCGCCAAGGCGTTGAAAGCATCATTAATGGCGATGCCCATGGAGCGAGCTTGCTCTCTATCAATGTCCACTTTTAACTGGGGTGTATGGGTACGCCACAGGGTTTGAACGCTTGATAATATGGGGCTTTTTCGTGCAGCTTGTTGAAATCTATGCACTGCATCTTCAAGTTTTTTGGCACCACCTGCCCCTTTGTTTTGCAGGTAAACTTCAAAGCCTCCAGTATTTCCCAATCCACGAATGGGCGGAGGATTAAAGGCCAAAACCAACGCTTCTTTGATATGTGCCGTTTTTTGAAACAGCTCTCCTACAAGTTGTTTGGTATTAATTTTACGATCATCCCAGTGTTTTTGAGTAACAAATAGCGTTGCGGCGTTATTTTTATAACCGCCACCAATAAAATCAAATCCAGTAAATGCCACCACATTTTCATTGGCGGGGTTGGAGCGAACAGCACTCACCACCTCAGCAACGACCTTTTCAGTACGCTCTAGCGATGCGCCATCGGGTAAGTAAATGGCAGAGATGTAGAAGCCTTGATCTTCGTCGGGTACCAATGAACTTGGGGTTGCGTGCCACATGCCGATTGTAACGAAAATCATGCTACACACCATCAATAGCGCCAAAACACCTCGTCTCAAAAAGAAGCTCACCGAGCTCACATAATGACCAGTCACACGAGTAAACCAATGATTAAAACCTAAAAAGAAGGGGTTAGTTTGTTTATGTTCGTGCTTTAAAATGAGCACGCATAGAGCGGGAGTCATGGTCAGGGCGATAAGGCCAGATAGAGTAACGGATATAGCAATCGTAATCGCAAATTGCCTGAAGAGTTCTCCCGTTAATCCACCTAAAAAGGCGATAGGAATAAACACCGACGCCAGCACCATCACAATGGCCACCACAGGCCCACTCACCTCTTTCATGGCCTTTACTGCCGCTTCTCTTGCCATCAACTTTTGTTCATGCATGATGCGTTCAACATTTTCTAACACCACAATGGCATCATCCACCACAATACCAATAGAGAGCACCATACCAAAAAGCGTTAAGGTGTTGATGGAGTAATCTAACAGGTATAAACCTGCAAAGGTGCCTAATAATGAAACTGGAACGGCCAAGGTTGGGATTAAGGTAGCACGCCAGTTTTGCAGAAATAAAAACACCACCAAGAACACCAAGATCATGGCTTCGCCCAAGGTTTTCATCACCTCACGAATTGAAACCTTTACAAATAAAGTGGTGTCATAAGGTGTTTTATGAAAAAGCCCTAGGGGAAATTGTTTCTCTAGCTCTGCCACGGTGGCGTTTACTTTGTCGGCCACTTTTAAAGCATTCGCTCCCGGTTGTAAGAAGATACCGACTAATACTGCAGGTTTGCCATTGAAACGGCCTTCAAAATCATAATTTTTTGCGCCCAATTCGACTCGTGCAATGTCCTTCAGTAACAATGAACTGCCATCTTCATTGGTTCTAATTAATATATTGGCAAACTCTTCTGCAGTGGATAATCGTCCTTGCGCCGTGACACTAAAAACCATCTCTTGATGATTGGCTGAAATTGGCGTTGCACCAATTTTACCTGCTGCATATTGAGAATTTTGTTCTCTTATCGCTTTGGCAATTTCATCAACGGTAATGCCCAACTGGCTCATTAAATCAGGGCGTAACCAAATACGCATGGCATAGTCTTTGGCACCAAAAATTTGTACATTGGTGGTACCCGGTATTCTTTTAATGGCATCTAATATATTCAGGGTGACATAATTTGAAATCCATAAGGCGGTATGTTCTTCATTCGGTGAATAGAAAGCATGAACCTGTAAAAAACTGGAGGAACCTTTCGACACCACCACACCTTGGCGTCTTGTTTCTTCGGGAAGTCTGGCTTCAATTTGTTTAACACGGTTATTCACATTGACAGCAGCTTGATCGGGATCGGTACCAATTTCAAAAGTAACGGCAATTGAAGCAACCCCTTGGCTGGTGGAAGTGGATGACATATACATCATGCCTTCGACACCGGTAATAGCATTTTCAATGGGTGTGGCAACGGTGGCTTCTAAAACCTCGGCAGAAGCACCAGGATAAATGGCTGTCACCTGCACCACAGGGGGAGAAATGTCTGGATATTGCGAGATGGGTAAACTGCGCATCGATGCGAGTCCAGCCAACACAATGAAAATAGAAATCACAAAGGCAAATATAGGTCTATTAATAAAATAGAGTGAGAACATTAAAGAATCCTTAACTTTGAGTCGTGGATGGATGCGTAAATTCTGCAACAGGCTCGGATGAACTAACCTGAGCTTTTACCTCTGTACCCGGGAAGAATATTTTTGCCATTCCCTCCACAATCACCTCGTCTCCTTCCTTGAGTCCTTGATTAATAACCCATAGATTGGTTTCTCCTGTAGTTTTATCCTCTGCAATCCATTCACCCACTTCGACAGGGGCTGTTTTAGCAACTGTGATATTTTTTTCATTGGTCACCATCACATAAACAAATTTACCTACACCATTGTCCATCACCGCCTGCTGAGGAACAACAATGGCATTTTCTCTATAAGCACCTTGCAGTAAAACATGCACAAATTGACCTGGACGTAATGCGACATCTGGATTTGGCACAATGGCTTGAAATTCGCTGGTACCGGTTTGAGTATTGATACGAACATCTCTAAAGTTAACCTGCCCTACTTGTTGGTAAAACTGTCCATTTTGTAATTTTATTCTGGTTAACCAATGGCCTTTATCCGGGAGCGTCAGTAAGCTTTTTTCAGCATCTTGGCGCATTTGCAATTGCTCTCTTTCCGACAAACCAAATCGAACGCGAATGGGATCAACCTGAGTCATCTGAGTGAGCAATATTTGAGGGCCTGAAACGTAGGTGCCTTCTGAAACATTCTCTCTTCCCACAATCCCTGAAACAGGCGCCTCTACTTGAGAGTATTTGAGTTGGGTTTGAGCTTCGCTGAGTCGAGTTTGTGATGAGAGTAGATCGGCTTGTGAGATCTGTAGAGTGGACAAGACATCATCATATTCCTTTTGTGAAACTGTTTTATCGGCTCGCAACGATTTAAGACGTTTTTCCTCACGGATTGCGCGATCTAAACGGGCTTTTGTTGCCAGTAGTTCGGCTTTTTGCCGTTCAATATCTAAAAGGAAAGGTTCTGAATCAATAGTAAATAATGATTGATTGGCATTCACTCTATCCCCTTCTTCAAAATTTCTGGAAATCAGTATGCCAGCAACCCGAGAACGGATCTCTACTTCTTTAGAACCAGAAAGCGTTGCTGGAAGTTCTATGCTAAAAGGTACCCGACGTGCGGCCACTTTCACTACGACCACGTTCACTGGCGGCATGGCCTGAGCTTGTTTTGGTTTTGAATCGGTATCACAAGATGTGAGCCATATCATTCCGAGAAAAGCGCAGAGAGAAAATAGAGAGTTAAGCTTTAGTTTTTTAACCTGATTGTTGCGCAATGAATCACCATTATTTGTCATAGGCTGTCCTTTATAGATCACTTAAAAAACGATTTACCACCGAGGCACAGA
>PCTP01000144.1 GCA_002770795.1 Gammaproteobacteria bacterium CG22_combo_CG10-13_8_21_14_all_40_8
TGGCCCCCCCATGAGCAGGACCCCACAAACAAGCAATGCCAGCTGCAATACAGGCAAATGGATTTGCACCTGATGATCCCGCTAATCTCACTGTAGAGGTCGATGCATTTTGTTCATGATCGGCATGAAGAATAAAAATTCTTTCCATGGCATTGACGAGTATAGGATCAGGTTTACTGTCCTCAGAAGGCATGGAAAACATCATGTTTAAAAAGTTTTCAGCATAACCCATTTCATTCCTTGGGTAGACAAAAGGATGTCCCACAGAGTAGCGATAACACATTGCTGCAATGGTTGGAATTTTGGCGATCATTCTCAGAGCGCTGATTTCACAATCTTCAGGTTTGGTGATATCTAATGCATCATGATAAAAAGAGGAGAGGGCTCCAACCACGCCAACCATTATTGCCATGGGGTGTGCATCTCGTCTAAAACCATTGAAGAAGGTACGCATTTGTTCATGCACCATGGTGTGTTTGTTAATTTTGAGGGAAAAGTCGGTTCTTTCTTGAGTAGTGGGTAGTTTTCCATAGACTAATAAATAGGCTACTTCAATAAAATCGGCTTTTTCGGCGAGAGCGTCTATATTATAGCCCCGATATAATAATTGTCCCTTGTCGCCATCAATAAAGGTAATCTCCGATTCACAAGAGGCTGTTGCCATAAATCCGGGATCATAGGTGAAAACGCCTTTACTCAGTAGGGTACGAATATCAATCACCTCATGCCCTAAAGTGGGTTTATACATGGGTAAATTAATCACTTCATCACTATCAGGGAGTTGAAGTTTTGCAAATCTATCAGTCATAAATGACTCCTATTATTTTACTAAAATTTGAATTCTCGAAACATTTAGCTTAAGTTATATGCCAATACTACAACTTTTATATTAAGTAGAATAAATGAGTTGGGCTAAACGTTTAAATATAATGGCTCGAGGTTTATAAGCGATATACCTGTGCTACATCATCCTCATCAAGTAGGTTTTTGTCGGGTTTAAAAGCGTTTTAGACGAGGTACTTAAATCCTCCTAGTGACAAATGAGTGAAAATACGAATGATTCTCTATTCAAAAATTCACCACTACGATCCTTGCCACTATAGGCAGTCGAAAAAAAAAGTCAATTGTCAGTTAACAAATATCTACTTGAAGATAGTCTGTTGATGCTATTTTGTACAGCTTGACAACTAAGTTTTTATTAATTAATTTTCTAACTACATTTTCATGAGTTTTGCGTATATAATAGTGCGCTCAGAATAAATGTTAACACATAGCGACTGACAAAATTTGTTTTTGGAGGAAAGGAGTTCTATACTCACTTACAATTTGTAATTTTTGACAAAGAGCTTGTTAAATTAGATTGAGGTATTTGTGGATAATCTCTCCATTTATCTAGGCACCGACAAATTTTTAACTATGATTTAACTTTTTATTAAACTATCTCAGCAAATATTTGATTCAAAACTAACATTTAGAGAGACTCAAGTGAATAGAAATCGACCTACAAATATAAACCCCGCAGCCCTTGCAACGCTGCAATTCCCGATAGCAGCTATCACATCTATATTGCATAGGATAACGGGGGTGATACTTTTCTTATCTCTACCTATCGTTCTTTGGATGCTCTCCCATATCTTAGAATCTCAACAATCTTTTAATGAATTAACCAACTTCACCTCATCGACTTTGGGTCGTTTGGTTTCTTGGGGTATTCTCAGCGCATTGAGTTACCATGTGTTTGCTGGATTAAAACATCTTGCGATGGATCTAGGTTATGGTGAAACCTTAGAGGCAGGACGATTTAATGCCAAGCTAGTGATAGTTTTGGGTGTGGCGACTGCAATATTTTGGGGAGTTTGGATATGGTAAAAGTAGTAACTGGATTTGGTCGTTCAGGTTTGCATGATTGGTTTATGCAACGATTATCGGCAGTGGTTTTGGCTGTATTTACATTATATATAGCTTATTTTTTATTGAGCACTCCGAACCTAACGCGTGATGCATGGACGGTGTTGTTCCATAATAACTTTTTCAGAGTTGTGGCTACCATGGCAATGTTCGCTACGGTAGTACATGCTTGGATAGGTTTATGGACGGTTGCGACAGATTATATCAAACCAACGTCCATTCGTTTGGTTTTTCAGTCTTTTGTGATTTTATTTATTTTGGGCAACCTCATTTGGGGCGTTCAAATTTTGTGGGGTTTTTAGAATATGGCGATTGCAAATAACACATATGATGCTGTTATCGTAGGGGCTGGTGGAGCTGGTCTAAGGGCTGCTTTACAGTTAGCAAAATCAGGCAGCAAGGTCGCGTTAATTTCTAAAGTGTTCCCAACTCGTTCTCATACCGTTTCTGCTCAAGGTGGTATTACGGTTGCGTTAGGTAATGCTCACGAAGATGATTGGCGCTGGCACATGTATGATACCGTAAAAGGTTCAGATTATATTGGTGATCAAGATGCTATAGAGTATATGTGTCAACAAGGCCCCAATGTAGTGTATGAACTGGATCATATGGGATTACCTTTTTCAAGATTTGATGATGGTCGCATCTATCAAAGACCTTTTGGTGGCCAATCTCAAAAATTTGGTGGAGAGCAAGCCGCAAGAACGGCTGCAGCAGCTGATAGAACAGGCCACGCCTTGGTTCACACTCTCTATCAGGCTAACTTAGCCGCTGGAACAGATGTTTTCAGTGAATGGTATGCATTAGATTTGATTAAAAATAGTGCTGGAGCGGTTTGTGGTGTTGTTGCCATGTGTATTGAAACCGGTGAAGTGGCTTCCTTTAAAGGACGAGCAACTATATTTGCCACGGGCGGTGCAGGTAGAATTTATCAATCTACAACCAATGCATTGATCAACACCGGTGATGGATTGGGCATGGCTCTCAGAGCGGGCATTCCAGTGCAAGATATTGAAATGTGGCAATTCCACCCAACAGGCATTTATGGCGCGGGTGTTTTAGTGACAGAAGGCTGCCGTGGTGAAGGGGGGTACTTAGTCAATAAAAACGGCGAAAGATTTATGGAACGTTATGCGCCAAATGCTAAAGATCTCGCCAGTAGGGACGTTGTTTCCCGCTCAATGACCAAGGAAATTATTGCGGGCAATGGCGTAGGACCTAAAAATGATCATCTTCTGTTAAAGCTTGATCATCTAGGGGCGCAATTACTGGAAGAAAGATTGCCGGGTATTCTGGAACTGTCTAAAACTTTTGCCCATGTCGATCCCGTTAAAGATCCTATCCCCGTGTTGCCGACTGCTCATTATATGATGGGCGGCATTCCCACGAATTATCATGGTCAAGTCATCACTAAAGATGCAAAAGGCAATGACTCTGTCGTGCCAGGTTTTTATGCGGTTGGAGAATGTGCTTGTGTTTCTGTTCATGGTGGCAATCGATTGGGTGGAAACTCCTTATTAGATATCGTGGTATTTGGACGCGCAGCGGGTATGCATATTGAAGATGCTTTACGCCAAGGCATGGAGTTACACAGCGCAACAGATTCCGATCTTGAACAAAGCTTATCTCGCTTTAATCGTTGGGAAAATACTAAAACTGGTGAGTCGCCAGAAGAAATACGTCAAGAAATGCAACAAACCATGCAAAATCATTTTGGTGTATTTAGAACGGGTGATTTCATGGAACAAGGTATTAAAAAAATTCATGCATTGCGTGAGCGATTGAAATCGGCTTGTTTGACAGATAATAGCAAAGTGTTTAATACCCAACGTATAGAATGCTTAGAATTGGACAACCTAATGGCAGTGGCTTCAGCTACGGCATTAGCCGCAACCTATAGAACAGAAAGTCGAGGCGCTCATAGTCGAGAAGATTATCCCGATAGAGATGATGAAAACTGGTTGGTACATAGTTTATATCTGCCTGAAACAGACAGTATGACAACTCGTGAGGTGAACAGACAACCCCTGACTGTTCCTCCATTTGAACCCAAAGTAAGAACTTATTAGGAGTTAGATCAATGAGAGTATCTGTTTATCGTTACAATCCTGAGACTGATCAAGCTCCATACATGCAAGATTTTGATATCGAATTGGAGCAGGGAAAGGATTTGATGGTGCTTGACCTTTTGCAACTGCTAAAAGCACAAGATCCAACCATTTCCTATCGACGTTCATGTAGAGAAGGGGTTTGTGGTTCTGATGGGATGAACATTAACGGCAAAAACCGTTTAGCTTGTATTACGCATGTATCAGAGTTAAAAGCACCCTTGGTGATCCGTCCTTTGCCAGGCTTGCCCGTTGTACGAGATTTGGTTGTGGATATGAGCCAATTTTATCGCCAATATGAAAAAATTAAGCCTTACCTACAAAATAATGCAGAGACACCTACCAAAGAACATCTACAATCACCTGAAGATAGAGCGAAGCTTGATGGCCTTTATGAATGTATTCTATGCGCCTGTTGCTCGACTTCTTGTCCTTCTTTTTGGTGGAATCCTGATCGCTTTGTGGGTCCCTCTGGCTTATTACAAGCCTATCGCTTTTTAGTGGATAGCCGCGACACAGAAACCGATGCCAGATTGGCTGATTTAGATGATGCCTATTCTGTGTTCCGTTGCAGAAGTATTATGAACTGTGTTGAAGTTTGCCCGAAAGGTTTAAACCCAACTAAAGCCATTGGTGAAATTCGTTCAATGCTGCTACAACGGGGCGTGTAATAAAGAAGTGGTTCATCGTGTCAAAGTAAAAAAGTGCTTACGGGCACTTTTTTATTTACCAAGATTAAAGTTAACAGCAAAATATTTACGATAATAAATGGCTCTCATCAAAGAAATGTATGCATTAATATACCCGTATTTCCAGGTATCACGGGTATCGCTATAATTGTTAAGAAAAAATTGTTAAGAAAAGTTTTCAAAATTGTAATACTATTCTAATTTGCTGGTCAGAAGACGTTAGTAGGTGAAGTCATTCACAAAAGGCAACTCAAAATGCAACAAAATATGTTGAACTGGACAGAAAGCTCTTTGTTTTCAGCGGGCAGTGCAAGTTATCTCGAAGATCTTTATGAACAATATCTTGAAAATCCAGACTCTGTAGGAGAGCATTGGAAAAAAACTTTTGAAAACCTACCTGTGGTTCAACCGAAACCAGAGATACCTCACAGTACCATCAAAAAATATTTTATTGATAGCACCAGAAAACACCGAGTTATTCAGTCTGAGTCCGTGTCAGATATCAAACAAATTGGTGTATTTC
>PCTP01000067.1:0-2861 GCA_002770795.1 Gammaproteobacteria bacterium CG22_combo_CG10-13_8_21_14_all_40_8
TTATCGTGGCATTGATGTTGTTTTCTGTTGGTGGCATGTTTTCAATTTACGAAGGACTCCACAAAATAGCGCATCCCGAAGCCATCAGCTTCCCATGGGCTGTACTTGGCGTGTTAGTTTTTTCCATAGCTGCTGAGGGCGGATCTTTTTGGGGATGTATGGTGGAGGTAAATAAGGATCGTCAAGGTCCTAGTCTTTGGCAATGGTTTAGAGAAAGTCGTAAAAGTGATTTACTGGTCGTGTTTGGTGAGGACTTCGCTGCATTGGTTGGTTTAGTCTTGGCAACAACAGCAGTGATTCTCACCATGGTGACAGGAAATCCGCTTTTTGATGCATTAGGATCTGTGGGGATTGGCGTTTTACTATTAGTGGTAGCGTTTATATTAGGTGCTGAAGTGAAATCATTATTGGTTGGTCAGGGGGTTGAGCCGCAAATAAAATTGGATATGGAGGCATTCTTAATACAACAACCACAGATCGATAAACTATTTAATCTCCTTACCCTGCAATTAGGTAAGGATGTGATGGTTGCTGTAAAGGCAAAAATGAGGGAGGTGCAAACTCCAAATGAGCTTATCGAGGATATCAATCAACTCGAATGTCTCTTTAAAGCGAGATTTTCTCAGATAAGCTGGTGTTTTTTTGAACCTGACTATAAAGATTAGTTAGGCGTACATGATGATTTTGCATACGAATTATGATTTAACTCGCTTTAATACCATGGGATTGCCTTCCATAGCTTCTCAGGTTTTAGAGTTAAACACTATTTCAGATATTGAGCAAATAGATGAGCAATTATTGTCAAAGCCAAGGCAGATATTGGGCTGTGCCAGTAATCTTTTACTCCCTGCCGTGGTTTCACAATTGGTCATTTTACCAAAACTCTTGGGTATTGATGTGATTATGCAAAGGCGAAACTCTTGTATTGTCCAGGTCGCTGCTGGTGAGCTTTGGCATGATTTTGTACTTTGGTCTGTTAACCGTTCTCTTTGGGGGATTGAGAATCTTTCACTGATCCCGGGAACTGTCGGAGCCGCTCCTGTTCAAAATATCGGTGCTTATGGTGTGGAATTGAAAGATGTGTTGCTTTACGTGAAAGGATATTCATTTCAACAAAAAAAACATCTTGTCATCAGTAATTCTCAATGTCAATTTGGTTACAGGAATAGTGCTTTTAAAGCAGAGTTGAAACAAGATTTTCTTATTACCCATGTGGCTTTTAAGTTGTCAAAGCTTGCTAAGCCTCAACTGAATTATTCAGCACTCACATCAGATGTTGAATCATTGAGTAAGGAGGCGCTTACTTCAAAGATGATTTCTGACAGAGTTATTGCTATTCGAAATACTAAATTGCCAGATCCAAAACAGATTGGCAATGTTGGTAGCTTTTTTAAAAACCCTATCGTCTCATGGGAAGAGCTAGAAAAACTTAGACAAAAATATGTAGATATCGTCGCTTATCCTGTGAATGAAACATCTGCTAAATTAGCGGCAGGTTGGTTGATTGAAAAGGCTGGATTTAAGGGCCGTCAATTTGGTTCTGTGGGGGTTTCTGCGCATCAGGCCTTAGTGTTAGTGAATTCAGGGGGCGCTAGCTTGGCCAATATCTTAGCACTTGCGGATAAAATTCAATCCACCGTGAATAAACTGTTTGGTGTTAACTTAGAGATGGAAGTCGGTGTTGTGGGAGAAGGCGCATGAATACAGTAGAAGCAGTATTCCAGCTGTTAAATGTTGATCATTTTGTTTCTGGGCAAGTCATGGCAGATGAGTTAGAGGTGAGTAGAAATGCGATATGGAAAGCCATTTCTCAACTCAAAAAAAGAGGCGTCAGCGTTTATGCTGTCACAGGAAAGGGTTATAAGGTGCCTCAGGTTTATGAAATATTACAGAAAAATCTCATACTAAAAACACTCAAGGGTTCAAATCATGGATTTGATGTTGAGCTATTATTCGAAACAGATTCAACGAATCAAAACCTTTTAAAAAAATCTATCTTGGATGACAAATTGCATATCTGCGCGAGTGAGTGGCAATCTCAGGGGCGAGGAAGATTACAAAGACAATGGTTAGCCCCTATGGCAAGTCATTTGAGCTTTTCTTTCGCTAGGTATTGGCACCATGATTTTAGCCTTTTGAGTGGCATGAGTTTGGCGGCTGGAGTGAGTGTCGTGAAGGCCTTGCGTTTATTGGGTATCGAAAATGTCATGCTCAAATGGCCTAATGACATTGTTTACCCCACAGAGCAAGGCTTAGCGAAATTGGGGGGGATTCTGGTTGAAATGCGAGGAAATGCGGATTCTGGAATGCAATGGGTGATTGGTATAGGGCTCAATATTGCCGATATCTCTCATCTGCAACAGCAGATCAACCAACAGGCCTTAGGACTTGCCAATATACATCCAGCACCCGTTTCACGAAATACCCTATTAAGCACCATTGTTTTAGAATGGTTGGATTGTGAAAAAAAATTGATAGAACAGGGTTTGGGGGCCATAGTCGCTGATTGGAGAGCTTATGATGCGCTTTGTCAACAACCGGTTGTCATGGAACATCAGGGCAAAATCATTAAAGGATTGAGCATGGGAGTGGATGAACGCGGACAGTTATTGGTTAAAAATGAAAAAGGGGTGACGGCTTATGGCGGTGGTGAAGTACAGCTTAAAAAGAGTATGGCGACAGATGTTAAATACTAACCTCTACATTGATATAGGAAACACCCATGTTAAATTTGCCAAAATCGCAGAAGATGGCTCTTTTGTATTCTCTAGACTACAGCGAGAATGCTGGGTTAAAAGTTTAAAGACCTCAGAGTGGCAACCTGAGGGGGATATCTCTCGAATCTGGATGGCGTCCGTGGG
>PCTP01000067.1:2869-5155 GCA_002770795.1 Gammaproteobacteria bacterium CG22_combo_CG10-13_8_21_14_all_40_8
AAGAGATTGACAAGCTTAAAACCTACCTAAGTCAACATCCTCAGATTAAATTACATCAGTTTAAAACAGAAAAGAACTGGAATGGATTAAGCTGCGCCTATCCACAGCCTGAGTATATGGGGGTAGATCGCTGGATGGTGATGATAGCGGCATGGTTTTCCTGCAAACAGGCGTCTCTTGTAGTGGATTGTGGAACGGCTGCTACCGTTGACGCCATAGACAGTGATGGAAAACATATGGGTGGACATATCCTTCCCGGATTAGCCATGATGAGACAGAGTTTGTTGCGGCATACAGCCAAGGTAGCAGAAGATTATTCCTCTATGGAGAATGAAGAGACGCACTGGGGACAGGCAACGACTGAATGTGTCAATAATGGAGTCAATTCAATGCTGGTTGCGTACATCAAAAATCGTTGGTCAGAATTTAACAAACTTTTTCCCAAAGGACGCCTATATATAACGGGTGGAGATGGTTTGGTGCTCAGCAAAATGTTAAATATGCAGCAAGACTATGTGCCTGATCTTCTATTTAAAGGCATGAGAATTAGAAGTGAGGGCTTACATCATGCCTAAGTATTGGTTGTATTTGTTAATTATTTTAAACCTAGGTATTTATCTGGGGCAAAAAACACTAGGGTCCTCAAACAAAGCACCTAAGCGTGCAAAAATTGCATTATCTTTGAATAGTGAGGCGATTCAAATAGTAAAAGCAACAGAACAAAACATAGAATTACAGATTGAAAATTCGAAGGATGCAGCGGTGGCGTTAGAGAAATCGACAATCGAAGACACAATGTTATTCGCCACAGAGAACACCAAATTAATGGATACATCCACAGTAAATCCCCCAGAAACAGATAAAGCAAGCCATCCAGAAACCCCTCGAGAAACCCATGCAACCCCAAGGCTAGATACAGAAGAAAATCTGAATGAAAGTGGCAAAGATGGGGTTTCTGAGGAGATCGAGCAAAGCCTGAATGATGTTGCGGACAAAGAAGAAGATAAGGTTGTCGCCCAGCCAGTTACTAAGCTCCTTGAAGACAAAGCGAATCAAGCGCTGGTTTCAAATGAAATAATTACTCCTGAAGTACCTGATTCATTGACTGTTAATAGGAGTTGTTATGAATGGTCAGCCCTAGAAGATGAGGAATTGCTGCATTTAACACAAAAATTAGAGGCATCGGCTCAAGGCTATCAAGTGGAAGATATACCAGTGGAAGCTAGCGATGGTTACATGGTTTTGCTGGGGCCGTTTAGTTCCAATGAAATCAGTTTGGAAAAATATAAAATCCTAAAGCAAGCGAAAATTGATTCATTTATGGTGAATCAAGGTAAATGGAATCATGGCATATCTCTAGGAATTTTTTCTTTGCGGGAAAATGCAATCGCTCATCAGGAGAAAATTCAGAAAAAAATCCCCAATGAACCTATTCATGTAGAAAATAGAACGAGAGAAAAAACAGTTCATAATGTAAAAATGGAATGGACAGAAAGTGAAATCGGATTAAATTCTGAGCTATTTTTGACTGTTTTTGCACAAAATGAACAAAAAATGAAAAAAATAGCAAAAAAAAGCTGTAAAGAGATTGAATTTTTGTTCTTAAGACACTAGAATCTGCATCCCTCATATTTGAGAGTTAAATAAAAGCCGGCTTAGCTCAGTTGGTAGCAGCAACGCACTTGTAATGCGTAGGTCGAGAGTTCGAGTCCCTCAGCCGGCACCATTTAGCTTAAAACCCAAAAATGAGAGAAGAGGTATCAGTCTTTTTTTACTGAAAAAATTTGGAGGGGTTCCCGAGTGGCCAAAGGGATCAGACTGTAAATCTGACGGCTCCGCCTTCGGTGGTTCGAATCCACCTCCCTCCACCAAATTTTTGCAAGCCGGCGGGCAATATAATTTAAGTTTTCGCGGGTATGGTACAATGGTAGCACCTTAGCCTTCCAAGCTAATGACGCGGGTTCGATTCCCGCTACCCGCTCCAGGCAAGCTAAAAGCGTAATTAAAGCGTAATTAAAGAATATTACGCTTTTAGCCAATTTTGCCGATATGGCTCAGTCGGTAGAGCACTCCCTTGGTAAGGGAGAGGTCACCAGTTCGAATCTGGTTATCGGCACCATTTCTCGGTGCAGTACCTAGTACTGCACCGATTTTCTGTATCTGGCAATAAATAGTTTTTACAATCAATAACTTCGGAGAGAGTTTCCTATGGCTAAGGCAAAGTTTGAACGTAGCAAACCCCATGTAAACGTCGGAACAATCGGACACGTAGATCATGGTAAAACA
>PCTP01000063.1 GCA_002770795.1 Gammaproteobacteria bacterium CG22_combo_CG10-13_8_21_14_all_40_8
AAATCGGCACAGAAATACAAAGAAAAAATTTTAAAATATCCCAGGAAAATTCACTTTACCCAATAAGCGTTATAAGGATGAGGTGCAGTTACAACGATAAATTGGTTGAAAAACAACCATTGTAGCGGCGGTAGATTGGGAAATAACAGTTAATTGCCAGGGCGCTGAATGAAGTTGTCAGCTTACAGAGCCAGGATAAAACTTGTTTAATGGAAAAAATTGAACAAACGGTTGTTGATTTCTTCACGCAAATCATGCAAATGGATAGTGCAAATGGATAGTTTTACATTACGGCAAGAGGCGTTAGAATAAGGGAAAGTTCATTTTAAATCGTTAAAATGAACTCCGAAACTTGAGCTATAATTACTTATAGATCCATTGTGGTTATAAATTTTATTTTGAGGGGTACAAATGGCCAATATTCTTGTTGTAGATGACTCACCATCCATGCGTCAATTTGTAGAAATGGCCATAAAAATGGGAGGCCATAGTGCCGTTAGTGCATCAGATGGGAGGGAAGGTTTATCCAAAGCGAAGCTTGCAAAGTTTGATGCCATTATCACAGACATGAATATGCCAATTATGAGTGGTATCGATTTCACCTCTGCGATTAGGCAATTTCCCAATTACAGATTTACCCCAGTTTTAATGCTCACCACAGAAAGTGATCCTGATTCTAAAGCCAAAGCTGCTGGTGTAACTGGCTGGATAGTCAAATCTTTCCAACCAGACAATCTCATTAAAATATTAGCAAAGGTTATTTAGTTTCAACTTGGAAATTCTTGTTTGGTATTAAATATGTTTAAAGAGATCTTTAAAATCATTTTGCCTGTCATTGATCAAATATGACATCGATCAAATACTTGTATAAATGTCTCTGTACACTATTCTTCTACCCGTGCTACTTAAAATGCTTGTTCCAGAGCTTGGCTAGGTTGGCTGTATGCGTTAGAGACAAATATCAATCTGAAGGAAGCAGTTATGAAAATTACATTCTTAGGGGGCACTGAAACCGTCACCGGATCCAAATATTTAGTTGAATCCCAATCAACTAAGGTGCTTATTGATTGTGGTTTATTTCAGGGATATAAATGGTTGCGTAAGCGTAATTGGCAACCTTTACCATTGGATATTCAATCCTTAGATGCTGTTTTACTCACTCATGCCCATCTTGATCATTCTGGTTATATACCAGTTTTATACAAAAATGGTTATAGAGGTCCGGTTTTTACCCATCATGCCACCAAAGCTTTATGTCACATATTGCTGGCCGACAGCGGGCATATTCAGGAAGAAGATACTAGGTTCTATAGAAAACACAAACTCAGCAAACACGATCATCCAGAACCTCTCTATGATCAAGAAACGGCTATAGCCAGTATGCAGTTATTTAAGCCAATGGATTTTAAACAACCAGGGAAAGTAGGGGATATAAGCTTCCACTTTCAATCTGCAGGACATATTCTCGGCGCAGCCAGTATCATACTGGAAGCCGAAGGTAAAACTGTTGCCTTTTCTGGTGATGTAGGACGGCCTGATGACATCTTAATGAAATCGCCACAACCTTTGCCTACAGTGGATTTATTATTGCTCGAATCAACCTATGGTAATAGACGACATGAAATGGGCGATCCCTTTGAACAACTTGCTGAAGTTGTGAATAAAACAGCGGCAAAAGGGGGCGTCTTATTAATACCGGCCTTCGCAGTGGGTCGGGCACAAGTTATCCAACATATTTTGGTGACATTGATGGGGCAAAAATTAATTCCAAAAATGCCAATCTATTTAGATAGCCCGATGGCGATAACGGTTTCTAATGTTTATTGTCATTTTTCCGACCAACATAAATTAACTCATCAACAATGTGAACTCATGGGGAGCGGCATCAATTACACCAATTCAGTTGATCAATCTAAAGCGATCGCAGAGCAAATGTTCCCTCATATTATCATTGCAGGAAGTGGCATGGCCACAGGTGGAAGAATATTGCATCATTTCAAGCGCTTATTAGGTAATCCTAGAACCACTGTACTCTTTTCAGGCTATCAAGCTGGTGGTACTCGTGGTGCAAAAATGCTATCTGGTGTAGAAAACGTTAAAATTCATGGTGATTGGATACCCGTCAAAGCGGAGGTGACCAATATGGAAGGATTATCTGGGCATGGCGATTATATTGATATAGAACAATGGCTTAAATCTTCTTCGCTGAGAAAAAAAACACAAGTTTATTTAGTGCATGGCGATCCAGATGCGTTAGAAGGAATGCGAGAACATCTAAATAAAACAACCTCATACCAGGTGGATATTGCAAGTTACCTGCAAGTACTCAATTTAGCTGATATGACGCCCACAATCCCATGATAGAAAAGTCCAAAATCGAGAAAGCTTTGGCTGCATTCATTCATTGAAATTCATTGGAAGAAATTCATTGGGACACGCATTTTTTTGATAATCTGGGGTATGTTGTCAAAAAAAGAAATAAGTTCCCTAGAGAATGGCTAATTAGGATATTATCTTCCAACATCGTTCTTAATATACTTCGGTTGCCGAGTTACTACTATGAATAATATCGAGATCCAATACTGTTTTAGGTTTGAAGATAATAGTTGTGAGACTATCGATTTTAATATTGATGGAAAAACGCTTGAATTAGCTAACCCGTTACCTGAGAATCCACCGGCATGGGTGAACTTAGATTTTCATCAGTGTTCTCATTGTCCATTGAACAGCGAAAAAAGCCCTCATTGTCCACTGGCTATACGATTGGTAGATGTCGTTAAATTATTTGACCGAATTTCATCCTACCAACAACTCTCTGTTGAAGTAATTACAGAGGAACGCCACATGACTCAAAATACCACAGCACAAAGGGGGCTCAGTTCGTTGATGGGCATGATTATAGCCACCAGCGGTTGCCCCCATACAACATTTTTTAAACCTATGGTGCGTTTTCATCTGCCATTTGCTACCGAAGAAGAAACCTTATTCAGAGCCTCCGCAACTTACTTATTGGCTCAATATTTTATTAACAAACAAGGTGGAAAAGCTGATTTTGAATTAACTGGGTTAAAAAAGGTATATGAAAATATACAAATCATCAATACATCTATTGCAAGACGCCTAAGAGAAGCTTCTATAAGCGATGCTTCAATCAATGCATTGGTTTTATTAGATCTATTCGCAGTAAATATGCCTTATGTGATAGAGGAGTCACTTGAGGAATTTCAATATTTGTTTGAATCTTATTTTTTGGAAATTAGTTCAGCAAAAGACACTAGAATGTAAAATGGGTCGCAGCAGTTTTTACGAAAAGGAACCTGAGTAAAAGCTAAAATGCCAGATGGGAAGACTATGCTTTTGGTGACCACGGGAAAAAATCACAAGCAGAAAAATTTTTAGCTCTTGGCTCAAATTTTAGAAATGGATTATCATTTCTGGCCTCTAATGAATTTCATACCTAACTACTATTATATGCGCATAATGTATATTATGTTAAATAGAATAATATTCTTACTTGTACGCTAAGCTTCTATTCGATTAATCGTTAAATTGGCTCCGTTAGATCGTCATCAGATCGACAAATTCATTAATAGGCGTCTTTAGAAACTCATCGTGATCATTGCAGAGATCGAAAATCAGTTCTGATTGCTGTGATGGGAATCTTGTGGAGAGATTGCGTTTGAACTTTTTGAGTAACAAAGGAATACTTTCTTCGCGACGTTTTTTATGTCCAAGTGGATATTCAACTTCTATCTTTTGCGTGGAAGTTCCATCGTTAAAGAATACTTGTACCGCATTGGCTATAGATCGTTTGTTTGGATTTAAGTAATCTTCTGAGTATTGTTCATCTTCGATGACAATCATTTTTGCGCGTAAATAATCTACACGTTTATCATCAGCCATTCTGTATTCGTAATCGTCGGCGATCAAGTCTCCTTTGAGCAAGCCTATGGCCACCATATATTGAAGGCAATGATCTCTGTCAGCTGGATTGCGTAATTCACCTTCTTTGGAAATAATACGAATAGCTGATTGGTTAGTTGTCAGCTCAATACGTTCAATATCATCTAAGCGTATCAAGACTTGAGGATGTAGAGTGACAGCGGCTTCAATGGCTGTTTGTGCATGGAATTCTGCAGGGTATGCCACTTTAAATAGAATATGGTCCATGACATAAGCGCCATATTTCTGATTAAATTTAAATTTTTTCCCCTTAAATAAGGTGTCGTAAAACCCCCAAGTTGGTGTTGTAAGCACACTGGGATAACCCATTTCGCCCTTCATGGTGATTAAAGCCAGTTTGACTGCACGGCTGGTCGCATCTCCTGCAGCCCAAGATTTTCTTGAACCCGTATTTGGACTGTGGCGATAAGTTCTTAAAGGTTGTCCATCAACAAATGCTTGAGAGACCGCATTAATAATATCTTCCTTTACACCACCGAGTATTTCAGTGACCACAGCGGCCGTTGCTACTTTAACCAGAATGACATGATCCAAACCGACTTGATTGAAGCTGTTCTCAAGGGATAAAATACCTTGAATTTCATGAGCTTTTATCATAGCGATAAGCACGTCTTTAACTGTTAAGGGTTTGTATCCATCTGCTAAGCGCACACGACTGGCATAGTCTGCCACCGCTAATATTCCACCGAGATTATCCGAAGGATGACCCCATTCTGCAGCAGCCCAGCTATCATTATAATCAAGCCATCTGATCATTGTGCCTATATTAAAAGCAGCTTGTACGGGATCTAATTGAAATTGTGTACCAGGAACATGGGCGCCATTAGGGACAATGGTTCCAGGTATGATTGGTCCCATCATTTTTCTGCATTCTGGGTAGCGTAAGGCTAGAACCCCACAACCTAAAGTATCCATCAAACAATAACGTGCGGTGTTTAGTACAGCGCTTTGATCAACTTGGTAATCAGTCACATAATCAGCTATAGCAACCAGCTCAGCATCTGGCTCAGTTTTTATGTTACTCTCTACATTTAAGCCCATAGCAATCCCGTAAAACCTAAGATTCAGATTGAATAAATAACTGCAACATACTGAAATTTAATAAATTAATTAAATGAG
>PCTP01000173.1 GCA_002770795.1 Gammaproteobacteria bacterium CG22_combo_CG10-13_8_21_14_all_40_8
CCTGGATATGTAGGAACGCAATTTTTTAGTGATGTAAAGTTAGGTGAATATAAAAATAATGTAAGATGTGAGAATTTGGAATCGTTAACTTATAAAAACAATGAATTTGATTTACATATTACACAAGATGTTATGGAACATGTTTTTGATACTCCAAAAGCGTTCTCTGAAATTAATCGTACCTTAAAGCCTGGAGGTGCTCATATTTTTACCGTCCCTCTTGTAAAAAGAGTTGTTCCTTCAGAGTTACGTGCAAAAAAAGATGAGTTTGGGAATGTTGTTCATTTACTTCCAGAAGTATATCATGGTAATCCCGTGTCTAATAATGGTTCCTTAGTTGTAACTGACTGGGGGTACGATATTTGTAGATATATTTTTGAAGAAACAGGCAGCTTTAGTCAGCATATTATAATCGATGATTTACATGCGGGTATTAGGGCAGAGTTAATTGATGTCATTTTAACTAGGAAAAATAATAATTGAGTTGGTATTTATAAATCTTTAACTTTAAATGGCCTGTGTTTTGGCAGATACATGCCATGAATATTAGATTTGAGGTGTGTATGACCGGAAATAATATATATATAATATTAGGTATGCATAGGAGTGGTACAAGTCTATTATGCGCTGGTTTGTCATATGCTGGTTTGTCTTTTGGAAATAATCTAATGGGGGCAACAAAAGATAACTTAAAAGGTCACTGGGAAGATAATGATATAGTATCTATGAACAATAAATTGTTAGCTACAATTAACTATACATGGGACACATTGGGCTTAATTAATGAAGAAAGATGGACTCAAAAAAATGTTTTAAATTTAAGCAAGGAGGCAAAATGTTTGTTGTATTCAAAACTGGCTGAAAATAATCAATCATTTGCTTTCAAAGATCCTAGAACCATCAGACTTTTGCCTTTTTGGTTGGGAGTGTTTCAAGAAATGGGTATTAAACCCAATTTTATTTTTATTTTTCGAAGTCCAAACGATGTTTGTATTTCATTGGCTAAACGTGAAAATAAAACCTTCGCACTTAGTCAGCTGATATGGCTGCATCATAATCTTGATAACTTAAACCTTATAATGAATTCTGAGTATAAAGTATTTTTTTTGGATTTCTTTGATTTTTGTGACAGCCCGAAAAAGCAAACGAAAAATATAATGCAAAAATTTAATTTAAAGGTGGACTCTGATAAATTGAATTTATTTGAAAATGAGTTTTATGATCGAAGCTTGCTCTCTAATCTCAACAGCCCCTATCATGTTTCAGAGCAGAAATGGATGCTGCCTATTTGTTTTGATTTATATCGAGTGTTAAGACTAGTTGCACACGGACAACCAATGAATAGTGAACTACAGAGCCTGATTCAAGTTTGGACTATGAGTGCCGAATTGCTGGCAAAACAATTAAATGCACTGGAAACCTCATTTCATGAAAAACTATTATCACATATGGTAACAATAAATGAGAATGAAGCCGAGATATCCAAGCTACACTCCCAGTTTAATTTGTTCAATAAAATATCAGAATTACAATCAAATTTTTCTGAAGAGATGGCGTCTGATAAGGAATTAGTTAAGCAAATTGGCAATGAGATATCGATTGTTCATGGATTATTATTAGAGAAGAATTCTGATTTAAGAATAGAGGATTTTCAAGGGTTGTTTCAATTGGTCGACAAATTAAACCATACAGATGCAAAAGTTGATATGGTCCTAGATGAAATAAAGACAAACACAAATGCAATAAATGACAAGAAATCAAAAAGTTATACAGCAATGTGTTCTATTTTAAAACGACTAAGAAAAGATGTTTTAGTTCAAAATAAATCCACAGCTAAATTCTCTGAAATTTTAAAATCCATAAAAGAAGAATTTTTGTTAGAAAAGCGATCTGAAAATGAATCTAACGCGATAAATTCTTTGTCTTCTTTAATTCAAGATGAATTAATTCGTGTGTGTATGGAAAGAAGCCGAATTAATGACAGGTTGAATAGTGTTGTTGCACAATATAATGAATCATTCAGAACTATTGAAAAAATAAATCATGAAAATATGATTATAAGAATGCAAAATGAAAATTTGAAATTGAGAAGTAAAAATTTGGAAATTGTAATTAGCGAATATAAGAAACAAAAACAGGCTTTTGAAAGTTCTATATCCTGGCGTATTACTGCCCCATTTAGATTGTTTCGGAAGTAGGTTTCTTGTTGTTAAATCTGCGAATATTAGACTGACTAGGTAATTTCTGTTTGTTTTACACTTAATTTAAGTTTCAAATATGATGGATAATTGACTGTTAGTCGTGATAAAAATAGTCTTGAATCTAGCGAATAGCATCTCGTTGAGAACCGTTTTTAAACAGTTTAAGTTTTGAGAACATATTTCTAGCTTTCATTTACACTGAGTAATTATAACTGTGACTAATTTTATTGTTATTAGTCCACAATATTCTGTTTAAGGGTTAATTTTGAAAAACAATCAAACGCCAATTATCTTCACTCATATACCTAAAACGGCTGGAACAAGCTTTAGGGTCGCATTGGAAGGCCATTATGGTTTTAATTCTGTCTGTAGAGATTATGGGCCGCAAGCTCCTGAAACAACTAGCTTCGTGTATCAATATATTTATGATGAAAAAGATTTTTTTTCTTTTCTACATAGATTTAAAAAAAACAAATCTAAGTCTCTTGCTGGGCATTTTCCAGTGGTTAAATATGCCCGGTTATTCCCATCAACAGATATTGTTACTTTCATTCGTAATCCTTATGAGCGTGTTATCTCTGAATATAAACACTTTGTCCGCCACTCAGGTTTCGATGGAACATTAATGGAGTTTGCAGAACAGGGCAGGAATGTAAATACACAGTCAAGGTTATTGGCTCAGGTACCGCTTAATTCCCTAGGTTTCATTGGATTAACCGAGCGATATTCCGAATCGGTTAACTTATATAATGCAATTTACGATCGAAGTATTCCTATTTTCAACTCAAATATTTCACCAGCAGAACAGATTATTGAAGGAGGAATATCACAGAGTGATAAAGATAGAATTATTTCGTTAAATGAAAACGACTTTATTCTATACAGCCATGTCTTAAATATCTTTGAGATGAGATCGAAGCTACACTCCCAGAAACAAGTATATACCTTTGGTCAGTTCCATCTTGCTGAGAATAATCATATAATGGGCTGGGCATTTCAAATGCAGCTTGATGCTCCTGTTGAGATTGAGATATATATTGATGATATGTTAGTCGGCGAGTTATTGGCTAATGAATATAATATAACTTTAGATTCACTAAAGTCTCCTAGAAACGGATATGTGGGTTTTAGATTCAAGCTCCCTTCGAAAACTCTATCCTCTCAAGTATCTTGTAAAGTTAAAGAGACTGATCAATTATTACCCTTTATAAACTGAAAATGCTAATTTTTACATTATGAGGGAACATTTTATCAATGCTTATAAGTAAATTATTTGGTGGCTTTCCTTTTTTAAAAAAGACGCCTGTTAACTTATTCATTCATGTGGGACCAGGAAAAACTGGTAGTTCGGTGATTCAAAACTGGTCCGTTCAAAATCAAGATTTCTTAGCAAAGAGTCGTTTTTTTTATCCTAATCATGGTTTTGATTCAAACGGGATCAGTTCAGGTCATGCAAATAAGCTCTGCTCTAGGGAATTAGTGAGTTTAAATGATCAAGTCAAATATTCTCCACCCTATTTTGATAGCGCTAAATCCAAGTTGTTTTTAAAGGTTATCCAATCACTGAAATATCCAAACATCCTGTTGTCTTCGGAGGCATTCTGGATGCAATTAGATTCTCTTTGTCAATTTTTTCCTCAAGCCAAGTTCATTTTTTATATTAGATCTCCTATGAGCTTTCTAGAATCTGGCTACAATCAAAGAGTTAAAAGACAAAATATATCCACAGAAATCAAAAAAACCTTGCCAAATTATAAACTTCAGTGTTATGGCGCTAAAATGTTGCTTGATATGGTAGCAAAGTATGGTAGAGAACGTTTTATAATCAAGTTATATAATCGAAAACGATTTAAAGAAGGCAATGTACTTTATGATTTTTATAGTATTTTCGGTCTCACAAAGTTACCCAATGTAGAGCACGAAGAGATTAATACTTCATACAGTTTTGAGGCGCTAGAATTTAAACGTTTCCTCAATCAGTTTGAAATTAGTAGGCGATTTAATATTAAACTCGATCAATTACTACAGAGATACCCTGATGGTGATTACCATTATTCATTGTTACCTCCAGAGTTTTTTCAAATAACCAAGAAGAAAGAAGTCGAGTACATGCAAGCTCTTTTACAAGAGCTGCAATTTAACGCGGTAGAAATAGAGGAATATCTTGAGGATCTTAATGCAACACCACAGAAAAATTATCGTACTCAGAGTGAATTAGGAAAAGATAGTGAATTAATGTGGGATTATATACAAAAAGATGATGCTTCTTTATGTCAGTATTTAAAGCAAATTGTCAAAAAATGAAACCATCGACGATTTTAACTTTTTTACCTAAAAATACAGCAATAGGTGATACTGTTGTATATGAGTGTCAACCTGAAAACATATCTCTTAATTGTTTCAAGTTGTCATTTTTTGAATCTGATAACAAGATTAATATCTTGAAAGTGATATTTTTAGGGCGTCAGTCTTATGAAATAATTACCTACCAGCTGGATGATGTGCAACTCTTAAAAAGGTTGATTTTTAAGGTTGATTTTGAAGTTAAAATGATTGAAGTTCATTCAAGTGAGATGGTTAGTCAAATTGCACTAAATGTTTTTAAATCGAATAGATATAAAATATTCACTTCATTATTGCAAAATATTTATGAACAAAGCCGTCAGGAAAAAATAAGTTCATTTGGTTTTATTTTAGATAAATTAAAATCGTTATATCATGTTGGGTTATTTAATTTTTTAAAGTCCCCTCAAAAATATTTAGAAGGTTTTAGTTATGAGGGTGAAATATACTTAAATCTGTTACAGCACCAACAAAGAAATATAAAGAAATTCTTAAAAAAATCATCAAAAAACTTAGATGTTTCGGATACATTGCGGATAGTTTTT
>PCTP01000188.1:0-154 GCA_002770795.1 Gammaproteobacteria bacterium CG22_combo_CG10-13_8_21_14_all_40_8
AAGTTTTCACTTTCTTCTCCACAACTTTGAGTCACAATGGTTTTGTTATCTACAAAACAGGCAATATTATCAATATGGCCATCGGTATCCACATCACCTACCACACCATTATCTAACCAAATAATTTGATGCACGCCGAGATGTTGTTTAAGTT
>PCTP01000188.1:196-3632 GCA_002770795.1 Gammaproteobacteria bacterium CG22_combo_CG10-13_8_21_14_all_40_8
GGTTGAGTAAACATTCTTTGGTGGTTAAAAGAATACCTGCACCATTGGAATGGATAGATCCACCTTCCAGCACCATTTGATGTGGGATACGTTCTATTTGAGCATGCTCACAAATGAATTGTGCAACGGCTTGATCATGAGAATAGGGGGAGAATTTGTTCCCCCAAGCATTAAAATCAAAGTCTAAGCCTTTTAATACTCCATTCTGTTTGATCCAAATAGGCGCTGTATCTCTCGTCCAGCTGTCATCAAGTTGGGTTTCAATTAGCTCTATGTTGCTGCTGAGTAATTTCTTAGCGCTAGCGAGCTGTGCGGACGTGACCAGCATTTTTAAAGGTTCATGTTCGCTAATCTGGTGAGCAACATCGGCAAAAGCTTGATAGGCTTTCTCTAGACCATTTTCCCAAATCACTGTGCGACAAGGAAAAGCCATCCAAGTTGCTTGATGTTTTTCCCATTCTGCAGGCCAATGTATTTTTTGTGTAGTCGTCATTATTTTAATCTTCTAAATAGGTGTAGCCATGAATGCCTTCGCGTAACTCATCAAGATATTGTTGTTGCTTTTCATCTGGAATTTTCGTCATTTTAAGTTGGCGTCTATAGGATTCAAACAGTTCTTCTGAACAAAAATCAACATAATCTAGGAGTTCTTCAACACTGGAACCCTGTGCTATTTGTACGATTTGTAACTCATTGTTGTCATCAAGTTCTAAATCTACAGTATGGGTATCACCAAATAGGTTGTGCATGTCCCCTAAAATTTCTTGATAAGCGCCTACCATAAATAAGCCTAACAAATATTCTTCATCAAGATGGAATGGGGGTAAATCGATGGTAGGTGTAATGCTATATTCATTGACATACTGTTTAAGCATACCATCGCTATCACAAGTAATATCTTGAATAACGGCTGTTTCAGTGGGCTCTTTGTCGAGTCCGTGTAATGATAAGACAGGGAATATTTGGTTGACAGCCCAAGCGTCAGGTAAAGACTGAAAAATGGAGAAATTTGCGAAGAACTTGGTGGCAAGTTTCGAATGCAAATTCTCTAAGGTTTCTTCATGATCTTGGTTTTCTGCTATTAAGCGTTTTTGCACAATAAAAGCTAAACGACGTTGAATTCGTTCCGCTAAAGCACGCTCAGTAATGGAGACAACACCGAAGTTAAACATTTCTTGGGTTTGGGTCAGTAAATAATCCGAAACCTGATAGAGTTCTGCCAGCTTGTTGTTATCATCTGTTTCAGTGACTTCAATATAGGTTTCCCACAAATTATGCAAAATAATATTACTTTTCTTCTCTGGGACACCAATGTCATGGGACGTCGTTTGCTCTGAGTCAATCACGTTGGTAATAAGCACCGCGTGATGGGCTGTTAAGGCGCGTCCAGACTCTGTGATAATGGAAGGTTGAGGGATTTCCATGATTTCACTAATTTCCTGAAAAGCTCTAACTACATTTTCAGCGTATTCAACCATTGAATAATTGACAGAACAATGACTTTGACTTTGCGTTCCTTCATAATCGACGCCTAAACCACCACCCACGTCCACAGTTTTAATGGGAACATCTATACGCAGTAGTTCAGCATAAAAGCGAGCACATTCTTTCAAGGCATTTTGAATGTCAAATAAAGACGTGATTTGAGAGCCCAGATGAAAATGCAGTAACTGGAAGATGCCAATTTGATTTTGGGCTTTTAATTTATCAACAAGTTGTACAATTTGACTGGTAGATAGGCCAAATTTGGAATGGTCACCGCCTGAGTCTTGCCATTTACTTTCGCCTTTAGAGGCTAATTTAGCTCTCACTCCAATACAAGGTGTGATCTCCATTTTCTTAGCTTCATCTAATAAAATATCCAGCTCAGTTAATTTTTCAATAACGACATAAACCTTATGACCCATTTCTTGAGCAATAAGTGCTGCTCTTAAATATTCTCTATCTTTGTAACCGTTACAAACGATAACGGAATTACTATGCTCTGAACGAGACAATACCGCCATGAGTTCTGGTTTACTGCCAGCTTCAAGTCCAATTTGTTGTTTTTCGCTTTTAGAGTTGGTTTCAACCAATCTATCCACAACCCGTCTTTGTTGGTTGACCTTAATGGGATAACAAACGGTATAAGAACCCTTATAGTCATAATCTTCAATCGCCTGATTAAAGGCACCACATAGTGATTCCACACGATGTTTTAAAATATCGACAAAACGCAACAGGGTAGGCATTTGCATGCCATCTTTTTTGAGTTTATGGCAGATGTCTAAAATTTCAAATTGAACTTCAGGTTTGTCCGGATCAGGACGCACCATGATGTTGCCTTTTTCATTTAAGGCAAAATATCCATGGCTCCAATAAGGAATATTGTAATATTCTGAGGCCTTTTGGATGGTCCATTGTTCGGTTTCAATTGCGGTCATAGTGAATGAATTCCTTAACAGAATTTAATGAAGCCTAAAAATTCAAGCAGGCTAATATAGGTAACATTTTGAAGTAGTACGCGTATAATACTGAGTTTTAAATCTAGAGTCATTAATTCTTTTGTTGATGATGGATAATGATTGTCCAGCTATTTTCCAGTCGAGTTACGGGTATAAAGTGATAAAAATGAAAACAGCATATCAGTGGAACAGAATTGTTCTAAAAGTAGGTAGTGCTTTGATTGCCCCTGATGGCAAAATATGTAGCTCTGAGTATCTTTTGCCTTTAGCGAGTTTTGTTCAAGAAAACCTTAAAAAGGGTAAAGAAGTCATTATTGTTTCTTCGGGTGCTATTGCATCAGGTTTAAGTGTGGTTGCTCAACCGAAAAGTTCTAATCACCGTACGATACCACAAAAACAAGCACTTGCTGCCATTGGCCAGGCCAAATTGATGCAACATTGGCAGCGATTTTTTGATGTGCCTTGCGCTCAAATGCTACTGACATTAAGTGATCTTAAAAATAGACAAAGCTTCATAAATGCCAAAAACACCTTAAATCAAATTTTAGAAATGGGCGCTATTCCTATCATTAACGAAAATGATAGCGTGGCCATAGATGAGCTGAAAGTAGGGGATAATGATAATCTTGCCGCTCATGTGGCCGCATTAGCAGATGCCGACTTATTGGTGATTTGTAGTGATGTTGAAGGACTTTATAATAAAAATCCCAGCAAACATTCTGATGCAAAGCTGCTCAGTGAAGTTTTAGAAATCACGCCAGACATTATGGCTATGGCAGAAACCACTGCGAATCCCATCGCCACAGGAGGCATGTTAACTAAACTGCATGCCGCCAGTAAAGCGGTTGAACGCGGAATTAACAGCTTAATTATTAATGGTAAAAATTCCAATAATTTTAAACTGCTGACTCAGGAGCAATCTGTCGGGACATTTTTTCATCGTCAACGTTCCCCCATGGCCGCTCGCAAACATTGGTTAAACCACTTACAAA
>PCTP01000188.1:3697-4282 GCA_002770795.1 Gammaproteobacteria bacterium CG22_combo_CG10-13_8_21_14_all_40_8
CTGTTAGCCTCTGGAATCATTGCGATTAAAGGCCAATTTGTGGCAGGAGATGTGATCAGTATTGAGATGATTGATATTAGCAATGAAGAGCCATCAACCGAACAAAGTCGATTACTTGGCAAGGGCATTTCTCAGTACTCAAACACACAGCTTATTAAAATTCGAGGAAAAAAATCCCAAGAGTTTGAAGAAATACTTGGCTTTTTGGGGGCAGAAGAGGTGATCCATCGAGATGATTTGATCCTTCTTAAAACAAATGATTAGGAATTGTTAAGATGAATAAGATGTATAACAAGGTTGAGTTAGAACAACAAATGGCTTTAGCTAAATTAAAGTCTCGCAAACTGGCTCAATTATCCACACAGAAGAAAAATCTGTTACTCAAAGAGCTTATGGCTGTTTTAGCTTCGTCGATTTCGCAAATTCTCCACGAGAATGCCAAAGATCTTCAGCGTGCCAGAGAAAACGCTTTGTCTGAAGCAATGATCGATCGCCTTCTCCTTGATGAGAGCAGGATTCAGGGCATCATAAATGCGGTCGATGAAATTTGCGCGTTGGAAGATCCTGTTGGGCTATCGAGTGGCA
>PCTP01000188.1:4295-5048 GCA_002770795.1 Gammaproteobacteria bacterium CG22_combo_CG10-13_8_21_14_all_40_8
AAATGGCATAAGAGTCAGTAAACAATCCATCCCATTAGGGGTGATTCTCATGATTTATGAGTCTCGACCTAATGTGACCATTGAGGCCGCAGCGCTTTGCTTAAAGTCGGGTAATGCAGCGGTGCTCAGAGGTGGTTCAGAAGCATTTTATACGAATCAAGCATTGGCAAAGTGCTGGCATGAGGCGCTTAAGCGTTGTCATGCTGAGCCAGAATGGGTAAATGTGTTAGAAACGACAGATCGCGAAGCCATTAAGGATTTATTGGTTTTAAAAGATTCCATTGATCTGGTGATCCCAAGAGGCGGTGAAGGTCTTATTCATTTTGTGGTGGATAACAGCAAAATTCCGGTGATTCAACATGATAAGGGTGTTTGTCATTTGTTTGTGGATGAGAGTGCCGATCTGGAGATGGCTTTGAGTCTACTCATTGATGGTAAAACCTCTCGTCCAGGCGTTTGCAACGCTTTGGAAACCTTGTTAGTACATCAAAACTGTGCCAAAAAATTCCTGGAAAAAGCGATACCGGCATTGTTAGAAAAAAGAGTCGAAATTAGGGGCTGTGACTATAGCCGACAGATTTCCAATCAAGTGATAGTGGCTACTGATGATGATTATGCCAAAGAGTTTTTGGCCTTAATCTTATCCATAAAGGTGGTTAAAACGATGGAAGAGGCGATTGAACATATTTATCAGTATGGCTCCAATCATACAGAGGTCATTGTGACTAATGATCTGAATAATTCACAACGTTT
>PCTP01000209.1 GCA_002770795.1 Gammaproteobacteria bacterium CG22_combo_CG10-13_8_21_14_all_40_8
CAATAACGAAGGCTTTCCTCGGTGTTCTCTGTGTCCTCTGTGGTTTAAATTATTTATAAAATTCAATCCAAGTGGCGCATCTTGGGACACCCATTTCTTTTTTTTAGTTAAACGCTAACTTATGGGTGTCCCAAGCATGTCTTATTTTGAGAAAACCTTATTTTACTCTAAACTACCTTTTAGCATATCTTCTTTTCGTTTGATCATAACAGTCTCGTCTACTTCACTGTATTCGATTAACAGTTCTTTCTTTTTAAGTAATCCAACCACCTTTTGAACCCATATATCAATATCCATATCTACTTCAGTGTCAGAAACCTGGCTAATCACATAGTCTTTGACGAGTCCGAATAATGCTTCTTGCGAAAGTTCTTGATAAGGAATTATCATTTCTACCACCATTGTTATCGAGATTTGTGCCTAGGAGCCTGTCCGAGAATAGCGATCGTAGCGAGGGCAAGCTTGTTTGAGTCAGATTTTTCGATGGTTTGAGGCGAATAGTCGCTCTATTTAACGAAATTCATCGGGAAATCTGGCCAAACGGGCTTGGCCGCAGTCGATCAGTCTATTCTTGGACAGGCTCCTAGCATACCTATTACACTAACTCATGACTACTTCAAAATACAGAGCGTAAAAAAGCTTGAGATCACACCTGGTTCTAAAAATTGGTAATATGTTACAGACACATACTATTTATCTGTGAAATACTCATCTAAATTTCATTTCTATAGGCCATCCATATGAGTAAAATGTTGAAAATATCCACTGTTATTGTCTTGTGTGCTAACTTATTTTCCCCTTGGGCATCTGCTCATCATGCTGGTGGACACCCTACTCGCTATGTTGCCCAATCAGGCATTGATACTGGAACCTGTACCGATGTTAAAGCACCTTGTAAAAGTCTTAGTTATGTGTTCAAGCAAACTGGTAAAGGAGACAAAATTCATGTCGCTGAGGGAAGTTTCAGCTTAAAGGCTGATGATATATTCTTTTTGCTGAGTGAAATGATTGATATTGAAGGTGGTTATAAGGTATCAGAAAAATTCTCCAGTCCACATAAAACAAAAACTTTAACGCAGATCAGTGGAATTCCTGCTGAATATCGAGATAAATTAGCCGCAAAGGGCTTTCATTTAATCCAAGATCAAAAACAAATCTCTGCTTTAGACGAGAAAACAATACAAGAATTAGCTTTATTTAAAAAACTAACATCGCAAACCCAATCTACGCAAGCCTGTACAGCTGGTATAGCCTCGGGATTCCCTTGTGAAAACATTGGTCTTCAATCTCATATGCCATTATCTTTTTTTTCCTCAGAACCAGGTGAATTAAATGATATCTGGGGATTTGTCGATCTCAACGACAATCATGAATATGCTGTCATAGGGTTACAAAATGGCACTGCCGTTGTGGATGTTACCAATCCATCCTCACCCAAGGAAATAGGAACCATACCTGGAATAACCAACATTTGGCGCGATATCAAGGTTTTTCAACGCTTCAACTCAACAATTAACCGATATCAAGCCTATGCTTATGTGACCACTGAAGCTTCCCAAGGCTTACAAATTATCGATTTGACTCAACTGCCCAATAAAATTAGCCTTGGCAATACGCTGACTGATTTTAATTCCGCTCATAATGTTTACTTAGCCAATGTAGATTATAGCTCTGGTTTATCCAATGAGGTCATTGCTCCACATTTATATATCGCAGGATCGAATAAATCGAATGGTGGTTACCGGGTATTTAATTTAGATGACCCTTTGCATCCGAGCCTAATTGGTTCAAATCCGAATCCTGGTAGCTATATGCATGATGCCACCAGTCTGGTTATTAGCGATGATCGTACCAATCAATGTAGCAATGGCCATAATCCTTGTGAGTTATTAGTGGACTTTAATGAAACAACTGTGGATATTTGGGACGTGACGGATCAGGCGACTCCTACTCGCCTCTCTTCCACAGGGTATCCCAACACAGGTTACACGCACTCAGGTTGGTGGTCTCAAGATAAAAACTATATTTTTGTACAAGATGAATTGGATGAACAAAAATTTGGGTTAAATACCACGTTACGAGTCATGGATATCCATGATCTTGCTCATCCCTTCCTCACGTCAACCTATACAGGCAATACTCGCGCAATCGACCATAATGGTTTTGTTAAAAATGATAAATACTACATGTCAAACTACCGTAGAGGATTAACAATTTTGGATATCAAAGATCCCACTACACCCGTTGAAATTGGATTTTTTGATACTTTTCCAACGCCTTCATCCAATAGCGCCAGTTTTAATGGTGCTTGGGGGACATTCCCTTATTTACCAAGTGGAAACGTGCTGATAAGTGATATAGAATTTGGCTTCTTTGTAGTAAAGCCTCGTAACATTAATAATATTGCTCCAGTTATCAGTGCTAATCAACAACAATTATCCATGGATGAAGATCATCCTCTGGATATTCACCTAACTGATTTTAATGTGCTTGATGTGGATAGCAATTTTCCTGAGGATTTTTCTTTAATTATCCTAGATGGAGAAAATTATACTGTATCAGGTCAAACAATATTACCAACCAATAATTTTCATGGTAATTTAAACGTGCCTGTCAGAGTGAATGATGGCAATGTTGACAGTAATTTACTGACTCTCAACATTATTGTTAATTCCATCAACGATACCCCAACAGCCGTAGATGACTCATTTGATATCAATGAAAATAGCACAGCTGGACAACTGAACGTTTTGCAAAACGACAGCGATGCAGACAATGATACTTTAACTATTAGTCAAATAGATTACAGCGGCGCATCAACTGTCAGCAACTTGGGTAGCAGTATTCAGTACAATCCCAGTGCCAATTTTTCAGGGGTTGAACAATTAAGCTATACCATTACTGATCCTCAAGGCGCATCATCTCAAGCCTTAGTCACCATTCAGGTGAAAACAGCACAAAGCTCGACAACGGAGTCGAGTGGTGGCGGTAATTTTAGTCTTCTACTCTCTTTAATAATAATCAGTTACCGAGCTTCAAGAAATTATCTAAAACAAAAACATTAACGCTCCCCTTGCCACCTTATCAAACAGTATCTCGCTAATAAGAGATATTGTTTGATAAGTATTATTTCCTTTAAAAGCCTTCCAAGTCTCTATACAATCCTTATCCATATGACTTTATTCATCTCACATTGAGCTAAGGAAAAATCTATGAAAACCTGTATTTTACACATAGGCATGCATAAAACAGGCACCTCATCCATTCAAAGGTATCTAGATACGCATAAGGAAGAATTAGGAAATAAAATCAAATTTGCAAGTTTTGGTATGAGCAATCATTCTGGCCCCATCAATTTTTTATTTAAAAGAGATCTGAACCAATCACCACTCATCCGACAACAACATTTATCACAAAGAGACATTAGAAATCGCGTTAAATTATACCAACAATATTTTGATCAAAGCATGCAAGCTGACTTTCGTCAGATTATTATCTCGGCTGAAGCCATCGTTGAACTCAACGAGCATGAATTATCACATTTAAAAGAGAGACTACTCAGCCATGTCGATAAAATTATCCTTATCGCCTACATTAGACCTCCCATTGATTTTATGGAAAGCGCCATTCAACAAGGACTTAAAATGCATCAAGTTCACTTGGATTACAATTTTCTGTACCCGAGATATCAGACTCGCTTTGAAAAATTTGAGCATGTTTTTGATCCAGTTGAATACAGGCTTTTCTCTAAAAGTAGCTTATTCCAAGGTGATGTTGTTGCCGACTTCTGCCAACGATTTTCTATCAACCATTTCCCTTATCACAGAGAAAATGAATCATTGAGTGCTCTTGCGGTTAAGTTTCTCTATCATTTTCAGAAATATCGCCTATCTGACAAAATATCAAATCAAGATGTTGTACTTATTGAGGAGACTTTAAGTCAATTAGATGCAGCAAAATTTTGCTTACCAACCCAGATTATCGATGAAACTTTTGAACATTTTTCACAAGATATAAAATGGATAGAAAGCCGCTTAGGTTTATCAGGTGAATTTTCTCATATTTCTAAAATTGATAGGGAAGATGATTTGTCATCATTAAACAAGATCAGTGAAAATGAAAGGCAACAATTACTTGAATTGGCTAAAAATAAGGCATTTAGTGAATATGTAAGTCGCGAATGTGGTATGACTTTAGCGTCATTTATTGCTACCTATTTTAAATAACCTCAACTCAAAACAAAAATGGGCAACCAAAGATTGCCCATTTTTCGCCTAAATTCATTAGTTGCCTTTAGGTTTATCTCTCACTACTTTTTCTGGCGTTGAGGTGGCAAGTCAGTACAGACACCTTCAAAAACCTCAGCAGACATTGAAACGCTTTCAGATAATGTAGGATGAGGATGGATGGTTAATGCGATATCTTCTGCATCAGCGCCCATTTCAATAGCCAGTGCTAATTCAGCAATCAGTTCACCTGCATTCACACCAACAATGCCCGCGCCCAAAATTCGATGAGTGTCTGCATCGTAAATGGTTTTAGTAAAGCCTTCGGTACGGTTGACACCAATGGCTCTTCCGCTGGCTGCCCAAGGGAATTTGCCCACAGCGATTTTTAAACCTTTTTCTTGGGCTTCTTTTTCAGTCACGCCAACCCATGCCACTTCAGGATCGGTATAAGCCACTGAAGGAATACAGGCAGGTTCAAAATAATGTTTTTGTCCAGCAATCACTTCAGCGGCAATATGTGCTTCATGAGTGGCTTTATGAGCTAACATAGGTTGGCCAACAATATCGCCTAATGCAGAAATATGGGGTACATTGGTTTTAAGTTGTTTATCAACGGCGATAAATCCTCTCTCATCCACTTTAACTCCCGCTTTATCGGCATCAATTAAATCACCGTTAGGTCGACGTCCTACCGCTGATAAGATTGCATCAAATCGCACAGGTTCCGCTGGTGCGTTTTTACCCGAGAAGGTCACCCATAAACCATCTTTTTTAGCATCGACTTTGGTGACACTGGTTTGTAAAAGAATTGACTCATAAGAACTAGAGAGTTTCTTTTCTAAAACTTTGACCACATCTTTATCGGCAGC
>PCTP01000038.1:0-3823 GCA_002770795.1 Gammaproteobacteria bacterium CG22_combo_CG10-13_8_21_14_all_40_8
TGAATACGATCTATGCCGAGTTTATAACCCACATCATAAAAATAGGTATCACAGGAATGGACGATGGCTTGATAAAGATTGACCATGCCATGTCCATATTTCTTATGATCGCGATACTTATGATCATCATTCTCTAACTGATACCATCCTGGATCACTTAATTGATAGTCTTCTGTAATTACACCCTGCTCCAAAGCCGTCAGTGCTAACATGGGTTTAATGGTTGAACCTGGGGGATATTGTCCTCTGAGTGCTCGATTAAACAAGGGCCTATCTTCGGATTCTAATAATTTTTTATAGGCCGACACGCCAATCCCCAAGACGAAATCATTCGGATCGTAACTGGGATTAGAAACCAAAGCCAGTACCTTGCCTGTTTCAGGATCAACAGCCACCAATGCACCTTTAATTCCATCCATGGCCTCAACAGCTTTCAACTGTAATCGACTATCAATAGATAGATACAGACTATCTCCCGGGATGGGTGGCGTTCTATCTAAGGTTCTAATTTCTCGGCCCACAGCATCAGTTTCCACTTCTCTGCGACCAACAAGCCCATGAAGCTTTTGCTCGTAAAACTTCTCTAATCCTAATTTTCCAATATCTAATGTTGCTCGATAGTTTTTTGCATCTAAGTTTTCTATTTCTCTATCATTAATTCGTCCAACATAACCCAGAAAATGCACCATCTTTTCAGCGAATGGGTAATATCTGACCAGGCGAGACTCTATGCTGACCCCAGGAAACCGATATTTATTGACAGCAAACCGGGCTCTTTGTACCTCACTGATATTGTTTAACAACACCTTTTGCGTAAAACGTCTAGTTGATCTAAGTCTCTGCCTAAAATCATCAATAAGATCTTTGTCTATATGAAATAATGCTTTTAAGCCCATCAAGGTTGCATTCATATTTTTGACTTTTTCAGGGACAAGAACCAAAGAGTAGACAGAGCGATTATCGGCGAGAATCACACCATTCCTATCGTAAATAATGCCTCGTACCGGTGCTTCTGCAATTAAACTGATCCGATTGCGATCGGATAGGGTGGAGTAGTTTTTGTGATTGACAACTTGCAGGATAAAGGCTCGGCTCACTAAAATAATGAGTCCAATAAAAACCAATAAAAAAGCCACAGTAGCTCTGTTATAGAATAAATGAGATTCAGATATAGCATCTTTAAGTTCAGTACGCTTATAACGATCACCTCTCATCAAGCCGCCCATTAAGCCCGATGATAGGGATGGTTGTGGTTAACACTCCAAGCTCGATATAAAGATTCAGCAAGAATAATTCGTACCAAGGGATGAGGAAAGGTTAATGGGCCTAAAGACCATTTTTGTTGTGCTTTGGCCAAACAATCAGGAGCCAGACCTTCCGGTCCACCGATAAGTAGATCAACATGAGCTCCGGCTGACTGCCATTGAAAAAGTTGTTGCGCCAGTTGCTCGGTACTCCAAGGCTGTCCTTGTACATCCAAAGCGACTACATGGTGATTTTTGCCCATCTTGGCTAACATCAACTCCCCTTCTTTGTGAATAATTCTGGAAATATCGGCATTTTGGGTGCGTTTTCCAGGGGGAATTTCCACTAATTCTAACTGGCAATCATCTTTTAAACGTTTAGCATAGTCCTGGTATCCTTGAGTGACCCAGTTTGGCATTTTTTGTCCAACGGCAAGTAAACGTATCTTCATTAGTTTTTGTCAGCAGATTCAGTCCATAATTTTTCTAATTGATAAAAATCTCTCGCTTCAGCCAACATAATATGCACAATCGCAGATCCTAAATCAGCTAATACCCAATCAGAATCCTCAGCTCCCTCTACGCCCAAAGGTATGAGGTTGGACTCTTTGGCTTTTTGCAAAAGATTAGAGGCAACAGATTTTAGATGTTTTGAAGAAGTACCTGTGGCGATTATCATATAATCCGTCATATCGGTCATTTTGGTAACATCTAATACCACGATATCTTTCGCCTTAAGACCCTTTAACTCGTTAACAATAAACTCACTTAATTGTTGACTATTCAGTTTTGAATTTTGCATTCTATACCTTGATGGTTGCAGCCAATAGTTATTGGCTTAATGTTTCCAAATGGGAGCGCCAGCCATGAGCATAAGCTGGTCACAACAATCATCCCAAAAATCGCCCTTTTCTAATCCTACGGCAACTTTCTCCAGTTTTAAAGCTCGAACCCAAAGTTTTTGCCAGCCTTGAGCGCTATAACGTCCTAAAGCCTTATTTACGCCTTTTTGTCTGGGCATCCAGATTTGTAATTGATTGAAAACTTGTTCTTTCCTTTGTCCCTCTTTCATAAGGCGAGAAGCTCTTTCAATATCAAAACATTCCTTTTGTAGCATTTTAGCAATCAGAAAAGGGGCTATTTTTTCTTGCCTAAGTTTGCCTAAAATTTCTGGGATCACGCTATGTTCACCAGTTAAGCTAAGTGCAATGAGATCCCAAAGCGTAAATTTTGAATTATCGGCCACTTGCTGTTGCAGAAAACCCAAGCTAATCTCTTGATCATCTTCCAACATCAAGAATGCTTTATCTAATTCTTGTTTAGCTGCCAGAAGATTTCCCTGTACCTGAAAAGACAAGAAAACTGCTGCTTCTTGACTGAGTATACGATTTTTACGTTGTGCTAATTGAATAAGCCAATGGGGTAATTTATCGATTTCAACTGGCCAAACAGGGATCCAAACACCAGTTTGTATGGCCAATTTTACCCATTTGTGATTTTGATGGTTCTTAGCGAGCTTGGGGGCACTGATAATAATATAGTCTGTTAGACAGTTTTGAATAAATTGCTCTAGGGCTTGTTGTCCAACTTTGTCAGGCATAACCGACAACCGAATATCCATAATGCGCTGCTCACCAAACAGACTCATATTGGCTGATTTTTGTAACAGCATGCCCCAATCGAAAGACTTTCCTATATGAAAAAGTTCCCAATCTATGACACCTTTTTCTCTAATAGAAAGACGTAATCTATCTGCGGCATCGATCAATTGCATGGGCTCATCGCCACTAATCAGATACACAGATTTTAGATTTTGTTGAAGATGTTGATCCAGTTGAGAAAGGTTTAATTGCATCTAATTAATCATAGGCCATTTGCAGAGGCGTAGATCCTCAGTCTTTCAGAAATTTGGTCAATCAATGCTCGAGTCATTTCTACCGTCATTTGTTGTTTTTCACGAGATTTCGCCAACAATTGCTCTTTATCATAAACCAATACCCTGCGCACTCGCATCAGTTCAGGCTCGATAGTTGAAGGATCTTGACCATAGGTGAAAATACGCGCGTCTAATTGAAGAGATAATTCATATTCTAAAGGTCTACCATCAACATCCACCGATAGGGTTCTTTGTTGCTGTACAGGATCATTGAGATAAATATATAAACTCTTTTCAGGATGAAAATCCTTGAGATTTTCCTTGGGCAACTTCACCACCTCGGCGCCTAAGATCTGTAACCTACGTCTTAATTCTGTGGCCAGTGGATGATAATAATTCACACCATCGACAATCACGGATTTGTTTTGTAGATCACCAGTCACTTGTCCTCTCAGTTTAAATCCACAGCCTGAGAGCCCAAGTAACAAAAGCAAAGACAGACCTATCCAAAGCCGAGGAAGAAACCTAGCTTTGGATGATACATTAAATGCGTTTTTGATAGATATAATCACAGCCTATCCTTTGAAAATCTGTTAAGAAACTCATTAAGAAACAACGAAGTTAACCAGTTTTCCTGGCACTACAATCGTTTTCCTAATTTGCTGTCCTTCAATAAACTTTTGCACGTTTTCATCCGCCAACG
>PCTP01000038.1:3840-22521 GCA_002770795.1 Gammaproteobacteria bacterium CG22_combo_CG10-13_8_21_14_all_40_8
TTTTTAGACATATCCGCCGCAACAATGATTTTAGAACGCAGTTTACCATTGACCTGAACAACCACCAGTTTTTCATTTTCAATCAATGCCTTTTCATCCACCACTGGCCAGCTGGATACACAAACTAAATCAGCTTGGCCTAGCGCTTTCCATAACTGCTCACATACATGAGGAATGATAGGCGACAACAATAAAACCGCAGATTGTAATGCTTCTTGCACGATTAAAAAGTCTGTTTCCGAACTGAGATTGTCTTCAAACTTATGCAAATGATTCAACATTTCCATCACTGCTGCAATCGCCGTATTGAAGGTATGACGGTGGTGGATATCTTCTGTCACTTTGACAATGGTTTGATGTACTTTTCGTCTTAAATTAGCTTGTTCTACGGTGAATTGCACACCAGCTTGTTGAAGCGTTGATATACTCGGCAAGTCATTAAATTGAGGTTGATTGACCTGAGTATAAACGTGTTTCCACAAGCGACGAATAAAACGATTGGCACCTTCAACACCAGAGTCAGACCATTCCAAAGTTTGATCGGGAGGGGAGGCAAACATCACGAACAATCGGATAGTATCGGCACCGAATCTATCAATAAGAGATTGCGGATCAATGCCATTATTTTTAGATTTAGACATTTTCTGAACGCCACCAAACTCTACCGCTTCTCCGCTTTGAATCAGCTTACCGCCAGTCATTCTGCCTTTAGCATCATGACAAAGCTCTACATCCTGAGGTGAATACCATTCTTTAACGCCTTGCTCGTCCGTTTTAAACCAGCTATCAGCCAAAACCATACCTTGTGTCAGCAGGTTTTTAAAGGGCTCATTAGACTCAACCAGTCCCTCATCACGCATCAATTTATGGAAGAATCGTGCATAAAGCAAATGTAATATGGCGTGTTCTTCACCGCCTATGTATTGATCCACAGGTAACCAATAGTTAGCTCTTTCATCCAACATAGAGTTCTTGTTATCTGGCCCAGTATAACGGGCATAATACCAACTAGATTCCATAAAGGTATCAAAAGTATCTGTTTCTCTCTGCGCTGGCTCACCGGTTTCGGGATCGACCGTCTCATAGAATTCGGGCATTTTCTTAATGGGAGAACCCGTGCCATCAAAATCAACATGAATCGGTAACACCACGGGTAGATCTTGCTCAGGCACAGGAATAGACTCGCCATTCGCTTTGTTAATCACAGGGATAGGAGTTCCCCAATATCTTTGTCTTGAAACACCCCAATCTCTCAAACGGAAATTGACTTGGCGTTGACCTTTACCCAGATTCACTAATTTATCTGCAATGCCATTAAACGCTTGTTGGTAATCTAAGCCATCGAATTCACCCGAGTTGATCAACACACCTTTTTCGGTGTAGGCTTGTTTGGATAAATCCAGTTCATCCCCTTCATTGGCGGCGATCACTTGCTGAATAGGCAAACCATAGCGAGTTGCAAATTCCCAGTCTCTTTGGTCATGAGCAGGTACAGCCATCACTGCGCCAGAGCCATATTCCATCAATACAAAGTTGGCAATATAAATAGGTACAGCTAAACCGCTAATGGGGTGAATTGCCTTAAAACCTGTGTCCATACCCTTCTTTTCCATGGTAGCCATGTCGGCTTCAGCTACTTTTCCATGGCCACATTCATCAATAAAATCAGCTAATTGCTGCTTGTTTTCTGTTGCTTGTGCAAGTGCCAAAGTGGCCAATGGATGCTTGGCAGCGACGGCAACATAGGTGACGCCCATTAGCGTGTCTGGACGGGTGGTATAAACATCTAACAAATCATCACGGCCTTCCACGCCAAAACTTAAATTAACCCCTTCAGAACGACCAATCCAGTTGCGCTGCATCAGTTTTACTTTTTCTGGCCAACCCTCTAAATAATCGAGTTCATCCAATAGTTCTTGGGCATAATCGCTAATTTTCAAAAACCATTGGGGAATTTCTTTCTTCTCAACCAAAGCCCCAGAACGCCATCCGCGTCCATCTATCACCTGTTCATTAGCAAGTACAGTTTGATCCACAGGATCCCAGTTCACCACTGCATTTTTCTTATAAACCATGCCTTTTTTCATCAATTTAGTGAATAACCATTGTTCCCAACGATAATAATCTGGTTTGCAAGTGGCGAGTTCTCGGCTCCAATCATAGCCAAAACCTAATTTTTTTAATTGTTCCGTCATATCTGCAATATTGGAATCCGTCCATCCAGCAGGCGCCACTTTATGTTTCATCGCAGCATTTTCAGCGGGTAGACCAAAAGCATCCCAACCGATAGGTTGAAGGACATTTTTTCCTAACATCCGATGATAACGAGAGATCACATCGCCAATGGTGTAATTCCTCACATGCCCCATATGTAATCGCCCACTGGGATAGGGAAACATCGATAAACAATAAAATTTTTCTTTACTGGTGTCTTCCTTGGCTTCAAACACCTTGGCATCGTTCCATGCCTTTTGCGCTTCTGGTTCCAGGACATTGGGATTATAGATTTCATCGATCATAGCAAGTTATCATTCGTTCATGTGAATGTGGAAAAACCACGAATTTTTGTCAGGTGTTAAGGATACCGTATTTTTAGGTCTAAGCTGTAGCTAAAAGCACATTTTTATCCGCTTTTATCCAAATAAATTCTATTACCCCTGATCTTTGATGCCTTTATCTGCTTGCCAAATGCATAAGAACCAGCCATTCTTATTAAGATGGTGGGTTATCTGCTCTAATTTTTTCAGGAAGTTTCCTAATGACACAAAATCCTTTAATCAAAAGTTATCAAGATATTTTTAACCGCCTTTCAAAAGCGGTTAGTCAGGGTGAAAAAATCTCCTTAAAGTTTTGGGAGGATGTTGAAAGCCAACTGATTCAACTGGAACATTATACCGAACAAGATGCCTCCAGATTGGTGCAATCTATTCAACGAGATCTCAGTGAAACTCGACAAGTGCTATTTGATGCAGGACAAGCAATTGAGCATTGGCTTGAATGGGATATGCAAGTTGTTGAAGAAGAATTATCCAACTGGGTTAAAATTGTGGCCGATCCGTCTACTGTTGACTGGTTATTCCTTAAGCAACAATGGGAACAATCAACCCAATACCAAACTGGCGATTCCATTGGTATTGGTAAAATACATTGCATTCGATGTGGACAATTAATCACATTTTCTCATACCAGCATTATCCCTGAATGCCCTCATTGTCAGGGTAAAGACTTTCAGCGAGAGCCCATATTTTGATACTGGAATCACTCTTATTACCGCCAGGGATCAATTTAATATTGATGCTCATTGGCTTGTTGATACATCATTGGTGGAAATGGCCGGGGCGGATCATCCTTGCGGTGAGTTTGATTTTTCTCTATTTAATTTCACTGCCGATTTTAGGTAATCGTCAATTATTTTTATTACAAAATCAGGCGCAATTTATTGAACCGGAACAAAGTTTTCCCAGTGAAACCACCATTGTGGTGGTACTTTCCAGCTTTAAAAGCCATTTATCTCCAGAATATCAAGATGAAAATGCCCCCTCCCCTGCGACCTTACAAAAATTACGCTACGCCAATTATTTAGCCAAACATTTACAACTACCCTTGTTATTAAGCGGAGGCTTATCAGAAAACACCACCACTCCAGAGGCTGTGTTAATGAATCAGATTATGATTGAAGAATACCAGCAACCCGTCGCATACTTAGAGTCTCAAAGTGAAAATCTAGCGCAGCAAGCAGATTTGGTTTCTAGAATATTAAAGGAACATCATATTTCAACCATGGTATTGATCACTCAATCTTGGCAAATGAGGCGAGCTGTGCGTTTATTTAGCCAAACGGGTATGGTCGTTTACCCAGCAGGAGTTGGATTTGTTCAACAACACCCAAAATACCCCCATTTCCTAACCCCCTACCTCCCATCAGCACAAGGCCTGGACATGAATGTTGTCGCATTAAAAGAGTACGCTAAAGAAATGTGATCCAAGCCAGAGGAGACAGATGCTTAGCTGTTTTTTTTGTTTGAACTTGTGGCAGGCTTAATTGATAGAGTAGATCAACATTAAACTCCAGCAATAAAAAGTTTGCAAAAATCGCAAATAAATCAAAAAACCTAATGAATGAAATGCTTGAAGGTAATATTTTCGAACAATATTCCTAATTTCAATTCTGACATTTAGACTCCTGACTAATCCCCAAAAAGGCTCAATCCCAAAAAAAGATTTGAATATTACCCAACCAAGTTAAATGTGCCGCTTCTTTTTTAACTTGTTCTGATAATTGCCGTCCATTCAAAGGCAAAGACTCTATCGACGCTAAAGGGAGCAATATATTTAAATGCACTTTCCCGGATAAAAAGTGTAGTTGCACATCTTTAATTTGTTCGATGAACAGAGCGGCTGTAGGAATTTCTTCAAGTGCCTGCATGACTTCTCTACGTTGCGGCAATGACTGCGCCTGTTCACTTTCAAGATCATCTTCGGGATCAATATGCACAAACACTTCACTAATTTCATCATGGTTTTCTATCAAGGTTTGAGAAACAGTGTCACCAATTTGATGACCTTCAGACACACTGATTGTTGAGGGCACTTGAATATGGACATCCAATAAGATATTGGGGCCCATTCTTCTCGAACGCAAAGAATGAACACCTCTTACACCCTTTATCCTGGATATCTGTTGTTTCAATTTAGGGAGTTGTTCGCTCAAGGGTGAAGTATCTACCAATTCGATGATGCTTTTTTTTATCAGTGCCACACCCACCCAGGCAATCATCATAGCAACTACAATAGCTGCTAAAGGGTCCAACCAAGGAGCGCCTGATAATGCACCAGATATCCCCACAATCACCACGATAGTGGATAACACATCACTCCGATGGTGCCATGCATTCGCTCTTAATAAAGGGGAGTTATACATGAAGGCCATTTTTAAAGTATATTGATAGAGCGCCTCCTTGATAAAGACTGCTACAACGGCAATGCCCAAAGCGGGCCAGCCTGGCATCAAAAAATCTGAATGCGACCAAATTTCATGCATACCTTTCCACATAAAAACAGCGGCAACAGCTAATAGAATGAGTCCAAATATCACTGTACCAGCAGTTTCAAAACGAGCATGTCCATAGGGGTGTTCTTCATCTGGATCTTGGTGGGAAAGCCGAGTGATCCAGATCACAAACAAATCAGTGACCAGATCAGAGAATGAGTGAATACCATCAACGACTAAGGCCTGAGAATGATATAAAAAACCCACCACTATCTTTATGGCACTTAAAAAAAGATCGACAATAAAACTCACTAAATTGGCTTTTTGTAAGGCTGCTTTTCTGTTTCCACTTGGGTTCGCTGAACTCATAACTTTTATCCTGTTTCCCAAATTGGGGAAATTGTAATGTATTTACCTATTCGCTTAACGCATTTAAAATGCACAAATTTCTGCTTGTTGGGCTATCTCCCTAATTATTCAACAATGAAGGCTTTTAGAGAAATGAATATTTTTATGGGGTTAATTTGGTGGATCGGGAACTAATGCCGATGGCGCACCCAGATGATAACCTTGAATATAGTCAACTTTCAATTCCCTCAGCAGTTTAACAATCGCCTCACTTTCGACATATTCTGCAATTGTTCTCTACCCCATTACATGAGCAATTTCATTAATTGATTTCACCATAGCCAAATCCAGTGAATCTTCCACAATATCTTTAACAAAGATCCCATCTATTTTAAAAAAATCTACAGGTAGGTTTTTCAAATAGGCATAGGATGTAAAACCACTGCCAAAATCATCCAGTGCAAATTTACAGCCTAAAGATTTAAGATGTTCAATAAAAGTTACCGTTTTATCCAAGGCTTGAACCGCCATAGTCTCAGTAATTTCAAAACAAATTTTTTCACAAGGAATTTGATACTTTAACATTTCCTCTTCATAAAAGACTGAAATTGGCTATCACCCACGCTGACTCCGGATAAATTGATAGAGCAGAGTCCTAAATTGTCTAAATGAATGGGTTTGTTTTTCAACCATTGGGAAGTGGAACTAAGCACTTCTGGGATTCTAGTTTGAAATGAACCAGCTCATCTCCACTTTGATAATAATAAAACAGCTTCTTCAAAGTTAGCTGTTTTAGCCAAAACATGTAATGCTTCAGTGCCACGACTCCTATCTGAAAATCTTAAAGGCGCCGTTAGTGAGGAGGATAATGCTCTAGGAGCCTGTCCAAGAATAGACTGATCTACTGCGGCCAAGCCAGTTTGGCCAGATTTCCCGATGAATTTCGTTAAATACGACTGCATGGATGCAGAAGGTAGAGCAACGCAGGAGCAGTTGCCGAGAGCGACTATTCGCCTCAATCCATCGAAAAATCTGACTCAAACAGACTTGCCTCGCTACGATCGCTATTCTCGGACAGGCTCCTAGCATCCAATCCAACAAACTCTAGAAATATCGGCCTAAACGTGGTGGCTTCATAAACGAAGACTGCAACAGCTACCATTAATAATGAAACGAAAGAAGCAATAAATGTAATGACAATTAACTTGGTTTTAAGGCTGGAGTTTTCAAACTGGGTCATATCTCAAAAAAGTTTCCCGCTATCTTTAGACGAATTATTTTGACCATAAACCTTTTTTGCCAAACTTAAAAAACGTGAACTTAAGACAATACCCGCTTTACGCTGCGCTTCTAAATTAATTTCAAAAGTGACCACCTCATTATCGATAGTCAACAAAATGATACCACCAGATTCAATAAAGTTATTTGACTCACCTATGGTTAATATAGGTTTATCTGCTACCTGCTTAATAATAGATGGCACATTCGCTTCTTCATTTTGGCTAATAAACAACATCTGACATCCATCCGTCGAATCGGTTAACTTTAATTTTCGCACATGGATGGATGTTTTTATCGGAAATTTATCAATATTTTCCTTTGAGAAATAATTAGAAAAAGGGTAATAACCAATCACACAAAACTCTAAGCCCTCATGATTTTTATCTTTTTCTGGCCAACGCGTATAGAAGCCAAAATTCACCACGAAGAGTGCTTTAACTTGATACTCGGGGAAACTATGGGCAGAGGCAAAATTTGAAACGGGTAAGGTAAGTGCTAAAATCAAGGTCAATAAAGCACAAAACCTTTCAATTTTAGAAAAATTTCTACGACAAACTAAATTTGTATGGCTGTTGCTCTTACTCATCTTAGGCTAAGAGACACCTATGCCAATTTTCCTATGCCAATTCATCCAAATCAACTCAAACCCCATTCATGAAAAACTCCAACCTAAATTTCACTATTTTGACACAAGCAATAACACGCAAAAATCAAGCCACTAAATTTTCACCAAATCTCTTATTGAGACCAATTCGTACCCACTCTGTTCAAGCCCCAATAACCTATTTTTAAGCACCCTGAGTGTTTCATCATGAGGATGCCCAATGGCCACAGCACTGCCATTTTTTGTCGCAAGTTGCTCTAATCGATCAAATTGCTTATTGATAGCCACCGAGTCAATATCATCATCAAGAAAAACATTACGCCGAGTATTTTCAATCCCCATGCTTTGAGCAACTTGCTGTGCAACGGATTGATCGCTGGTTCGACTATCGATAAAATAGAGACCTTGCCATTTTAATAACCCCATCACCCATCTCATGGTACCCAACTCTTGGGTCATTTTACTGCCCATATGGTTATTGACCCCTTCTACCCCTGGAATATCCAAAATATCCTGTCTAAGCTGCTTTAATAAATGCCAAGGATTCATGCTTAAAAATAACGCTCCTGGTCCTAATAATTGGTTATTTTTCTCGGCCTCCATTGGAGCGTGCAACAAAATAGCCCGATTTTGCTCTTTAGAAATCAGGGCAATTTTGTTGGCATACTGAGTAAAAGGCAAAATACTGGCCGAAACCTGCCAAGGAAGTGACAAGACTTTATTGGCATTTTTCCAGTTGGTCCCCAAATCATCAATAATAATAGCAATTTTTGGTCTTATTGTTTTGGGATGCGAATTATCTCTCTCAGAAGATAATGCTTGTGTACCACACACCCCAAGCAAAATAAAAACTACAACCTTCCATAAGGCTTTAAACATCAAAATCTCTCGACTATCCTGCGTGTTTTTTGACAAAATTGCTTGAAATAACCATCGCTCGCAAAGCATTTAACGCCTCACGCAATTGATTATCATCCGCCATCAAATGATTGGTAGCCGATGGATCTGTTCCAGCAATTTGAGTGATCTTGACACTCACAATCTTTGAAGATTGATTATTAGTCAAAGTCCCAGGTAAATCACTCTCATGCATTTCTTCTTGTTCTTTTTTAATAAAAGTGCCTGCAAATACTTCTACATCAGGAATAATTCCACCCCCCTGAATAGTTCTTTCTGAAGGGGTGTAATATCGAGCTGTGGTCAATTTAATGCCACCACCGCCTCCTAAGTCCCACACAGTTTGAACTGATCCTTTGCCAAAAGAACGAGTACCCATCAGTAAGCCTCTTTTATGATCTTGCAAGGCACCAGCAACAATTTCTGATGCGGATGCTGATCCATTATTAATCAATACGACAATAGGCGCTCCAGAAAGTATATCGCCTTTAGTCGCATAATATACTGAATTGGCAAGACTATCCCGTCCTTTCGTACTCACAATGATACCTGAACTGATAAACAGATCCGCTACTTCTATAGCTGCAGATAGCACACCGCCAGGGTTGTCTCGCAAATCTAGCACTAATCCATTTAAGCGAGGATGATGTTTGTGTTGAAAACTTTTTAAGGCTTGTTCTATCTCTGAGGCAGTTTCCACTTGAAATTGCTCGATTTTTATATAACCGATCTGCCCTTCGAGTAGCTGAAAAATCGTGCTATTAACATGAATTTTGGCTCTATTCAAACGAATCACCATCTGCGGCTGCTCAGCCCTTATTAGAGCCAATTTCACCTTATCACCCGCACCCCCTCTTAATAAATTTAAAGATTCATCCAAGGTCAGCCCTTTAAGAACATTATTATTAATCTCAGTGATTTGATCATCTTTTAAAATACCCTTCTGTTGGGCTGGCGAATCTGGTAAGACTTTATTGACAACAATCTTTCCTTCTCTTTCAATAACCTCAATACCTAATCCATTATAATCTCCACTGGTGGAAGACTCTAAATCATCTAATGCCTGAGGATTTAAATATCTAGAATGAGGATCTAAGGTTTCCATCATGCCACGAATTGCGCCCTCTAAAAGCACTTTATCCTCAACAGGTTCTATATATTGGCTTTTAATACGTCGGAAAGCTTCTGAAAAGGCACTTAATTCTTCGATAGGTAATGATTGTTCAATTTTTTCAATGGATTTTGTTGAAGCCTGTTGGTTTTGCCGGGCTTTTAACGGCATACCCTGCATAAAAAGCAAGCTGATCGCAAGGAATGTCCAAGGTATTTTTTTCAAATGTGACACCTCAATCCGTTTTTATCTTCACTATAGCGACTCATATATCTAATAAGTCATAGTGTTAGCAATAATGCGCATAGTCTATACTTAACTATACTCAAGCTTAGAAGAAAAGCAAGCCCAAGGTTTAATCGGGATTTTATGATCTTTCAGCTCTTATAACTAAAGCATTATTAAACGATAATGAAACTCACACGGGCAAAACAAATGCAAACAAATGGACACACACTTTAAACCACTTCACTTCACCATGTTCACTATCGTTACATTCGTAAGCAACATTGGACAGGCACACAATAAATATTAGTTGTGACTGTCTTATTCTATTTAACAGCCTTTACCGACTAAGTTGCGCCCGTAATCGCTCATTTTCTTCCATCAATTCGAGCACCAATGCGGCTCCGGCAAAATTAATCCCTAGATCACGTTGCAATCGCCTTACAATCATCGCTCGTTGTAAACTCTCTCCTGTGAATTGCCACTCTTCGGTCGTTTGATCATTAGGTTCTATGATGCCTTCCTCGACAAGATCGATAACCCATTCTGTTTTTACCTGACAGGCGTAGCAGAGATCAATTATTGTGATTTGGCTGTGCTCATCGAGTAATTGTCCACTTAAAATATCATTATTCATTGTTCACTAAACTCCCAAATTCGCACGAGGATTAAATGTCACTTGTTGCTGCATCTGCTGATAAAGTGCCTTAGCTTTAGGATCTGTGCCTGGAGGCAATACAATTTGCAAAATGACATAGAGATCGCCGGGTGTTTTAGCTGGAATACCCCGCGCTTTTAATCGTAATTTACCGTCTGAGCCTGAATCAGCGGGTATGGTTAACTCGATCTGTCCCGTTGGAGTTGGTACTTTAATTTTCGCACCAAGCGCTGCTTCCCAAGGAGCAAGCGGTAATTTTAAATAAAGATCATGACCCACAACGGAATAAAAGGGATGCTCTCGAAATTCTAGTTTAAGATACAGATCGCCATTAGCACCACCCTTAGTCCCAGGCTCTCCTTGACCCGTTAAGCGAATTTGTTGTCCTTGTTTCACACCTTTAGGAATTTTAACCTTGAGACTGCGCGTCTTATTAATGACATAACCTTGAGGATCGATTTGTGGTGATTGCAAGTTGATTTCCCGTACTGCCCCATGAAAGGCGTCTTCCAGATCGATGAGTACCCTAGCATGATGATCCTGCCCTTTCATCTGAATTTGAGCATTGCTATGGCCAGCTCCCGCTTTTTGGTGAGCATGAGACCGTTGTTGATTATGCCCGAACAAAGATTCAAAGAAATCACTAAAAACAGCCGAGTCAACGCCACTAAATTCCTCACTGCCTGCGCCACGATACTCATAACCAGCATCCCAACCCGGCGGAAGATTAAAATCCTGACCAGATTTCCATTTCGCAGCCAACTGATCATAAGAGGCTCTTTTTTCGGGATTTTTTAATACTTCATAAGCTTCACCGACTTCTTTAAAGTTCCTTTCCGCATCAGGCTCTTTACTCACATCTGGGTGATATTTTCGCGCTAGTCTGCGATAAGATTTCTTTACTTCATCTAGAGTCGCATTAGGCTTTAACCCCATAATTTTATAATAGTCTTTAAATTCCATATGCCTTCCAATAATTTTTACCCATGAACAACTACGGACAATGTGCTCACCAAGCTATGAACTTTGATAAAAGTATAGTCGACTTAGGCTGAAACAGTGCAATGAATCTATGGAAAAAAAACAAAAATATGGAGGATACCCATTTCTTTTTTTGACAATCTACCCCAGATTATTTAACCTAAGCGAGTAAAAGGCAGTGGCAACGTTGGACATACACACCAAGACATGCACTAATTATTAAAGCAGATTAATCGCCTAATTTCCTGTCAGAATTCTGGGGAGCCCTTCTCTCTGTAGTCAGCTCAGGCTTAACATTGTTTCTTAGAATTCTCTGCATTAATGCTATCCAAGCAGGACTTGCCAACAAACTTAAGGAGATCACTGAAATAGTCATCTGATAGGCATGCTGTGTGACAATTTGAGAATGCAGACCCATGGCGGCTAATACAAATGAGAACTCACCAATTTGAGATAATAGAGCACCTGAATACAAAGCACTAGTCCATTTATCTCCAAGTCCTTTTAAGATAAAAGCATTGATAAATGTATTGGTCACAAGCACTGAAATCACTAAAGTGACTATTTGCTTGAAATTATTTTTAAAGAAAATGGGATCAATCAGCAAACCAATGGAAACAAAAAATATGGCCACAAATAAAATATGTAAAGGCTCTAAAGCTTTGTGTACCCATACGGTTTCCTTAGCTGTTGCAACTATCATGCCGCCAATAAAAGCACCGAGTGCTGCTGAAAGTTGCAAATACCCCGTTATAAAGGCCATACCAAAGCAAATAAGCAATGCTGCAAAAACCTGTAATTCGTGATTTTTTTTAATGTGCTTAACAAAAGGTAAATTGAGTTTTTTGCGAGTAAGCAACCATGCAGAAAAAAGAAGCAGCGCACTACCACCTAGTAACTGCTTCATTAAATCCCCACTGCTTGGAGTATGAGAACCGAGTAGAGAAATAATAATCATCATGGGGACAACGGCCAAATCCTGTGCCAATAAAATCAGTAACACATTCTGTCCCTCATGAGAAGAGAGTTCTCCTCTGTCTTGCAGTAATTTTAAAACCACAGCGGTTGAAGAGAGACTAATCACAAATCCTAAAAGAATGCTTCTCGCGAAAGGCCAGCCCAAAATTGTCCCCATCAGCCAAGTAAAGAAAACACTCACCATAATTTGAAACAAAGTCCCAAAAATTGCTATCCGCCAGCCTTTAATAAGTTGTTGAGGTGAAACTTCCATTCCTATAAAAAATAACAGCAAAGTGACACCAAACCCTCCTAACTCATCGATAACCACCGCATCAGATAGCAGCGACAAACCAAAGGGGCCAATCACTATGCCAGCAATTATATAACTCACTAACTGAGGCTGCCGAAAGGATCTCAATAATAATCCAATGAACAGAATAACAAAAAGAACTCCGACTAATAGAGGTAAAATTGGACTTAAATGCATTGTATCCTCCGTTGCATGCTTTTATCTCGAGGTTTCACTGGGTTTAATCATCAAGCTCGGATCTTTTTCGATTTCTTGAACAGTATTAAATTGTATTTTATAGTTTAACGATGCGCCAACTTCTTCACTAGTTAATACTTCAAAGCTAATAGTTGATGTTAATTGATATTCCACAATCCAACCTGCAATGTTACGATTTTTAGAGTCGATGGATGTGCCATAACTCACTGAAATTCGATCATTCAGTTTCGTGGTTACATCGACTCTGGTGTTGTCTTTATTGGCTTTACTGGTGATCAGTATATTTTTCAATCCAACTGTTGATGCGACTTTCTGCGCCAATTGATTCGCTCTTTCAACCCCAAGGCCTATGGCAGCGTTTGCCACAAAATTTCCATCATTTTGCGATAATGAGTCGATGTTACGCCCAGTAACCAAGAGGGATAAAACATTTTCTTCAGGCATCGCTGGCTCTGAGTATAGGGTGAGTCTAGGCGCTAACAATGAACCATCTGCCATCAGGCCTACCTTGATGTCACCTACCATCCGATAAGATTTAAACTGAATACCAGGCCTATCCATAGGGCCTAAAAATAATAGTTGTCCTTGTTCAATAACTAATTTTTGTTTGTATGCTTCAAATTTACCATTGACTAGGCTTAATTGGCCCTGAATATTGGGAGCTTTCCCTGATTGTAAAATGGTTTTTAATTCTCCTTTTAAATCACTTTCTAAGCCAAAGCCATTAATTGATACACTGTTACCTGTAACAACATTGATTTTAATATCATAATCAATCAGTTTTTGGTTGGTTTCCTCTTGACCAATAATCACTTGGTCACTTGAAACTAAAATAGCCTGATTGGGTAGTTTAGCTAAACTGATCTTTCCTTCTTCCAAAAGAATATCACCAGATACCACGAGTTGATTCGATTGGAATTTTGCTTTGATATCGGGAGAAACCACTAATCGATTATTTTCAGTATCAAATAGAATAATTTTCTGACCTTCAAGTAATACATTGATGAACAGTTGTTGAGACCAGTCTAAATTACCAGAAAAAACCAACTCTCCTTTACCTGTTTTTAATGCCCCTAAAATTTGCAAATTATGTTCATTCCCTGTGATATTCAATTCACTATTTTGTATGTCAATTCCATATTGGTCGATAAGCAGTCGTTTAATAGTTATGCTGCCTTTACCCTCTACCTTTGGCTGTGCCAAGGATCCAGTTACAACAAAAGTCTGTTGTAATTCTAAATCCACATCATCCAGCATAGGTTGGAACCATTGTAGCCATTGAAATTGATTCAGATTAATAGCTATCCCACCTTGAATCAAGGAATCATTATCCAAAGGTAAATTGACACTTCCCTGTCCTTTCAGGTGTTGATGATCAGGTAATAACAAACTCATCTTTGATTCAATTTTATTGGCTACTTTGGTTCCAGACATGAGTAATGAGGCCTTTTGAATGGGCTTAGCAATAAACTCTTTAATTTTTTTCTTCGAGCTACTGTTAGGATTTTGTGTTTTCATTTTCCAGAGGATGTCAGGTTGGTTTAAATGATAATTCCAATTGAAATTTCTCTCTATGTTCATCACCAGATTTCCTGATGGTGACAGCCATTCACTTTCCCAGAGCAAATTCTCTAAAAACACATGCTGCTTTGACCAACCAATACTCAGTTGGAATGCATCTTTTTGTCTCTGACTACTAATACGAATATCTTTCCAATGAACAGCCAATGGTATAGCCGACTCTAGAATTAATGGGTGAGTATCACTCAGCGCATTCCAATTTAAGGCATTAAAATTTAATTCAGCTATGGATAAGTCAACACTTAAATCATCAATTTCAGATAGTTTTCCTGAAGCTGTCATTTTCCCATTAACTATACCGTGGATCGGTTTGATATAAGAGGGAGCTAACTTCACTAAAAACAGCTTAAACAAATTTAGGTTGAATTGTTGAAATTGTGCCTTGATATTCCAAGAACCATTGCTGTATCCCCCATCAAAACACAAGGCATTATTGTTACGTCTCACTAAACAAAATTGCTCCATTTGCATTTGTTGGCTTTGTATGTTCAAACTTTCTGCGGTCATAAGATAGCGCTCATCTGCAAATGGAATTGAGCCTTTAAGATTCTGGATTAACCATTGATACTCTTGTGTGTTTTTAATATTATTTTTAGTTGCATTTTTGCCAGAATTTTTAGCCAGATGAGCATCAAAATCTAAGCTTAAGGGTAATTGACTAGTTTGACTTGACTCTACCTGAAATGAAACATGATGATTTTCGGGTATGCCCTTTACATTGAGTGATAATGTTTTAAAAATCTGGTCTTGTATCATTAAACTCAGAGCAGATATATTCGCTTGCCATTTTTTAGCCAAGTGAATATCAAAATTTACATCACTGAGTATTGAGTCTTGATAAGTTAACGCGTTAGCCTGACCATGTAACTCAATATCCCAGTCTTCAATTTTGTTGACTTTTTCATGATTGCTGATTGTCCATTTACTTTGAATAGAGGATATTTTAGATCCTTGAGGCCATTGCAAACTGGCGACAAATAAATTCCCTTGTGACTCAATCTCAGAAAAGGTGAATCCATGAAGTTTGGCTTTCAAATGACTCTCTACTGATATTTCATCGGTTTTGTTCACCAAAGCCTTAACATCAATATCATTGTCCATTAGCCTCAACGTCAATTGACTCGTCACTAAGTTGTGATTGTTACAAATATCTATTGCCTGTGAACATTCTTTATTTTTTGTGCCCAAGATCTGGTTTAAAACCTGGGAATTTTCAGCACTTAATGCTGTCTCACTGTTTAATTGCAACTTTGTCTGTTTGCGCCAATTTAACAAATTAGGGATATGCAATTGGCTCGAAATATTGACACCATGAATTCCTGAACTACCAACCATTACACTCCAATTCGCATCCAACATAGGCCAAGCCAATAAAATATTTGCGCTGGCATTTTTAATATCCATATTGAGTGAGTCTGATATTTTATAGGTTAGAGGATCGATGACGGCTGTGGTTTGTTCTAAATGTGGCCCATTTTTCCAAAACCATGTGCCTGCCATTTCAGCCGAATATGGTAATGATACATCCAATGCAAAGGTTGATTTTTTTGTGAGCGAACCTTGAGAGACAAGGTTTACCCCAAGATCATCGCCTTTTAATCTCAGTGTAAGATCATGGGACCATTGCTTTTCAGTGGCGAACCATCCAGATAATTGAAGCGAATATTTTTGATAAGCCAAAGACAATAAATCAAAATGAAACAAAGCTTCCTGGCCTATAAAATTCTTAATCTCAAGATGATTCAATTGAGATGTCTCATCAGGATTATCTTCTGTCATCATTACATCTGGAGGGTCGATTGAACTCAGTGATTTTTTTGTATCAATCTCTTTATAAGAAATCTGATTAATTTGAAATTTTTTCACCTTCAATTGCAAGGGAAGCTGAAATTCTGGCAAATCCGCAAAAAGGTTATTCATATCCTTCGGAGTATCTTTTTTTCTTTGTGAGATATCTAGTTGCTCAAAAGTGAGTTCATTACAGATTAATTTTTTTGACAAAAGATTCAACCAATCACAGTCTAGTTGGACACCTTGTCCTTGTAAGCGAAAATCCTCAGTGCGATATAATAATTCTCCAATGTGAATTTTGTCTCTTAAAGAACCTCTGATTTTCTGTATTTTTAGAGTTCGAGGTAGTTGAGGTTCAATGAGCTTCCAACCCCAATTCAGACCTGACTCGGTCAAGTAGATCCAAAGCCCCCCTAGTAAGCACAACAACAGAAAGCCAGCACTCAATGAAGCTGTAATTTTCATCCGAGCTTTCACAGATCGGCTCCAATGGTAATATGAATACGCCAGTTATTGGGTTCGTCAAAAGCCTGAGCAAAATCAAAACGTAGTGAACCTACTGGCGTTATCCACCTTAATCCTGTTCCCACAGATGAACTCGGATTTATATGAGACCAATCATTAAAAGCATTTCCCGTGTCGCTAAAAAAAGCCCAACGCCAATTTTCGGCAAATCTCCAATCTGTTTCTACCGAAGCAGTGAGCAGATGTTTTGCGCCTAAACGTATTCCATCACTATCAATGGGAGATAGCACTTGATAATCATAGCCTCTTACTGAAACATCACCACCAGCAAAATAGCGATAATTACTCGGCATGAAGCGATCAAATTGATCACTTTTCATCATGGTGTAACCCAGTTGTGTTCGAAAAATAAATCGCCAATTTTCCGATATGGACAAAATGGATTTGTAGCGTTGCTCTAATTGTAGAAAACGAAAATCAGGATGACTCAATATGTCATCACTGAATCTCACATCAAATTGCCAATGAGATCCTGTTTGAGCAGTTAATGGTTCCACTTCACTTATGTAGTCTAAATGCCAGTTAGGCACTGCATAAATCAATCTAGACTGAATCTCAGTATTGGCAGAAATTTCTTCTGCAGCCAAGGTGACGCCATATTGATTGAACCAATGTTCATTCAACTGTAACTGTAAGACTGAACCCGTACTAAAAGTTCGAGTTCTGGCTAATAAATCATCTTTCACCTGATAACTGAAACGATTCACCCAATCATTATTTTTACCCTCTAAAGGGGTGATATGGGTTAAGCTGGTTTTAATCTCGACCTTATTGGTTTCCAATCCCCAGACGAAATGTTGGCCATAATCATCAAAACGTCTATTGGTGAGGGTAACAGCAGCCTTACCACCCGTATCTGTTCCATAACCTAAGGCCGTTTTAAATTCATACTTTTGTATATCCATTAACTGATAGATGACTGTGACGCTATGATGAATGGCATCCACTTGTTGAACCACTGTGGCATAGCGAAAATAGCCAGAACGGTTTAACGCTTGCTGAGTTTTAATGATGTTGTTTTGCTGATAAGCTTGATCAACGAAGGTGAAAACATAGCGCTTCAAAAATTCTTGAGATAACTCGGAACCCATCAGCTGCACTTGTTGTATTTGATATTGCTCACCAGTATCGAGTTTCCAATAAATATCCGCCAGATTCAATTCAGGTGAAACCCTTAACTCATTCACTACAAATTGTGCATCGAAGTAACCACTTTCAAGATAATAATTTAACAATTTCTGTTTAAAACTTTGGTAAACACCATGATTAACAGATTCTCCTTGCTTAATCGGTAACTGTTTTATTTTAGTAATCATGACGGGATCAGACGCACCTTTTCCTACTACCTCAAGATGAACATCCTGCCAATGCATTACCGCCCCTAAGATAACCTTAATGTGTAGCCCCCCCCCTCTCTCCTCTTCATCAATACTTATTTGAGGATGATAAAAACCAAGCGCTTGAGTCGCCTCAATCACTTTACTCTGAATATAAGTCTCCGAGCGTGGGAAACCCATCATAGACAAAGGAATAAACCCGTCTTTCACATCCAAATTAAAGAGAATGTTTTTCTTCACCGCGTCATTATCACAAACCAATACCAAGGATGTTCCCACAACAACTTGGGATTTCTCAGTGGCAGAAGCATTCACATAATGAAAACACCCCGCAAACAGCATCATAAATGCCAGAGAAAGAGTTCTAATATAGGGGAAAAGCGAAATTTTCATTGATACCCTGTAGCTAACTAAAAAATAGATAAAAAGTACGGTTTTATTTCTAACAGCAGTCAGAATAAACAAATGATAACATTTTCCTTAATAAGATAACGGACTGATTAATATATCAGCGAGCAAATTTCTCAGAAGCGTAATATACCATTTTTTATAAACCAAACAGCCCTGAGATCCCCCAAAAACCACCAATAAAAGCATTCTCAATAAAAATTATAAACAATAAGTAAGAATGAGGTACATTCGCACTCCACTCGGATTGGAAGAGATCTGCACCTCTCAAAAACCAACCCGCCGTCTTGCCTAGCTGCGCCTCTTCTATCGTGATTACGCTTTTTTTAAATTATCCCCTACACTTATATTCAGGCTATTGGCAATTATCCTATTAACTTCAACTAGCAGTCTCATAATTGAAAGATATGACATTAATATAATGCGGCATAGTGACATGTTTGAACAACTCAGCCCAAATAAATCCACCCGAGAAA
>PCTP01000199.1:0-4546 GCA_002770795.1 Gammaproteobacteria bacterium CG22_combo_CG10-13_8_21_14_all_40_8
TGAATGAAATAAATGGTGTCTCAGGAGAGATTATTGTCAATTTCTCCTGAGATTGCTTGAATGATTATTGATATACCCGTGCTACCTATTTTTAACTTGGTTTTGATGATTTTGTATGAGATCTGCCAACACAGAGGGATCGGCTAACGTACTAATATCTCCAAGTTGTTCATATTCATCACTAGAGATTTTTCGTAGAATACGACGCATGATTTTTCCTGAACGGGTTTTAGGTAGAGACGGTGCCCATTGAATTTCATCGGGAAGTGCTATTTTTCCTATTTCTTTAATAATCAGTTGATTTAGTTCCATCTTTAATTCGGTGTTTCCTTCTATGCCAAGGTTTAAAGTGACATAGGCGTAAATACCTTCTCCTTTAATGGCATGGGGAAAACCCACCACTGCCGCCTCTGCAACCTTGGGATGTAAAACTAATGCACTTTCTATTTCTGCGGTGCCTAGGCGATGACCTGATACATTAAGCACATCATCAATACGCCCTGTGATCCAATAGTCACCCTGTTCATCTCTTTTTGCGCCATCACCTGTATAAAAATAGCCGGCATATTGAGAGAAGTAGGTTTTGAAAAAACGCTCTTTATCAGCATAAACTCCTCGCATTTGGCCTGGCCAGCTGCGTTTAATGACTAGTTGGCCTTCACCTGCACCGACGACTTCTTGGCCTTTAAGATCAATTAATGCTGGTTCAACACCAAAAAAAGGTTGAGTCGCACTGCCCGGTTTTAAGGTGGTTGCTCCCGGTAAGGGACTTATCAATATGCCCCCGGTTTCTGTTTGCCACCAAGTATCGACGATAGGCAGTTGAGATTTTCCGACCACTTGATAATACCATTGCCAAGCTTCAGGATTGATAGGTTCTCCCACTGTGCCCAAAAGCCTTAATGACTTAAGTGAGTGTTTGTTGACCCACCGATCGCCTTGTGCCATCAGAGCACGCAAAGCTGTTGGGGCGGTATAAAAGATATTCACCTGATGCTTGTCTACAACCTCCCAGAAGCGGCCTGCATCGGGGTAGGTTGGGACGCCTTCAAAAAGGAGTGATGTGGCACCATTGGCTAATGGCCCATAAACGATATAACTGTGGCCAGTGATCCATCCAGCATCTGCGGTACACCAATAGATATTACCTTCCTGATAATCAAAAACATATTTATGGGTCATGGCTGCATAAAGAAGATATCCCGCGCTGGTGTGCAAAACCCCCTTAGGTGTACCCGTTGAACCAGAGGTATAGAGAATAAATAGGGGATCTTCTGCATCCATGATTTCAATAGGGCAGTCTTTGTCCGCAGCTGCTATGGCGTCGTGGTAATGCACATCTCTGGTATCATCCCAATGGTGGATTTTGCCAGTCCTTTTGACCACAAAAACGGAATGTACATTAGGGCAATGTTGTAAAGCTTCATCGGTATTTTGTTTAAGAGGAATTCTCTTGCCACCCCTAACGCCTTCATCTGCAGTAATCACCGCTGAGCAGTCTGCATCAAGGATGCGGTTTTTTAGGGATTCAGGGGAAAATCCTCCAAAAACAACTGAATGAACTGCGCCAATTCTGGCACAAGCCAGCATAGCGTAGGCCACTTCGGGGATCATCGGCATATAGATACAAACACGATCCCCTTTTTTAATCCCTCTTTGCTTTAATGCATTGGCCAATTGACACACTTTTTGGTGTAACTCACCGTAAGTTATTTTGAGCGTTGAGTCAGGTTCATCGCCTTCAAATATGATGGCGGTTTGTTCTCTTCTGGTGGCTAAATGTCGATCAACACAGTTATAACAAACATTTAATTTACCTCCTAAGAACCATTGGATCTGTGCATGATGAAAATCATTGTTTTGTACAGACTGCCATTTTTGATCCCAATCTAAAAATAACTCAGCCTGTTCTGCCCAAAATTGGTCGGAGTTTTCTATGGATTGTTGATATAGGGATTGATATTTATTTTGATTGATATGGCAGTTTTCAGACCATTGAGTTGAGACGGGATAAGTATTTAACGGATTCATGCTCTTCTCTTTTAAAGTATTTTTTAATCATGGTTAGAAAAAGATTCTATACCCTTGATACCTCAAAATGCAATGAAGCAAGTTTTTAATGAAGGGTTAGTTAATAATGATTCGATTTTCTATCTGAGGATTCACTGTACCAAGACTAGTAATATAATTTTTCAGCGCAAATGCTAAGTCTTCACCCAAGTCTTTTTTTCGAGGATCAGGAATATTGCCCAAAGCCACAAAACTATCACCTCCATTCGCGATAAAATTTGAGAATAGAATTTTATAGGTTGCTTCAGGGTTGATTTCAATGCCATCGATTAATATCGATTGGATACGTTCTCCTTCACTGATGATTGAAGAGGTATCACTTAATTGATCTACAATTTGGGCGGGGCGTGAGGTATCGACGACAATCACAAAATTTTTCGAGACTTGCAGGAAGGCGCCACTGCCGAGATCATCTCCAATGACTGGGACATTATTCACACCGCGTTCAAATGTGGACTTTAATTCTGCGCCGGTGATGTCAACAATTATGCCTGTATTGGCAAAAGGCAGAATCTCAAAAGCATCATCTTCGGTGAGTTCTCCTGCGGGGTAGATGCCATCGGGGTGGCGGTTGCTATCAAAGCGAATATTGCCTCCATTGGATATGACGCCATCGACGAGTTCGCCCTTATTGAGAGTGTCAAATAAGATGGCATCTGATACCAGGTTGCCCAAAACCGCTTCGCCCCCTCGAACGATGGGTTTTCTTGCGTCTAAAGGGACGTTGGTGAAACCAATCACCTTACTGGAAAACTCTGGTCTGGGAACGGTATTGTCTGCGCTACAGCCTAGAAGGGCGAGGAGCAAGAAAAAAGACATGAATACAGAAATATTTTTCACATTTTCACCTAAAGTTTGGGGGTAACACATCATTAAAATGAATAATTCATGCTCAACTCAACGCTTTCATCGGGTTGAGATAACCCTTCAAAGCCAAAACGATCGCTTTCACTGGAGCCTTCAGGATCGGAGTTTTTAGATTCTCCAAAATTGTTGGCCGCTAATTTGAATTCAAGGTGATCCGAATAAACGTAGATAAGACTGGCGTTATATTGAAGATATTCAGGCACTTCAAGAGTTCTTAAGCTTTCGATAGCGGTTGTACTGTTATTGCTGGCTCTTCCACCATAGTTACTCGAAAAATAAAGACTCCACGGATTGAATGACCAGCTAACCGCTAGATTGGCTCTTGTTCTGGGTTGGTTAAACAGTTCGGATGCACCTCTCTCCTGAATAAATGTCCTAAATTCATCAAAAATAGAGGCAGAACCCCAATCAAACTTGGCTTTATATCGTGAGGCATTCAGAATGACTTGTAGATTTTCTGAATACTGATAGACAATTTCCCCTTCAACACCCTGAGTATTTATGTCACCTATATTTTCTGTGGTCGCTCTTCTTCCATCTCCTTCGGGATCAAAACGTCCAATGATGTTATTATTATTGGTGTCGTAAATATTTAACTTGGCTAAATAATTTTCACCCTTATATTCAATGGCGAACTCTGCACTGTCACTTTCTTCTGCGTCTAACTGATCATTGCCACTGACACCAGTTACACCCACTCGAGTATTATCATAGAGCTCTTGAAAAGTGGGCGCTCTAAAAGCACTGCCATAGAGTGCTTTGATACTTATTTTAGGCGTGGCTTTGTATATCAACCCAAGACGAGGATTAAAGCTGTTACCAAAGTCACTGTATTCATCAAAACGTGCGCCTAAGGTAAAGGTGAAGGATTGATAGTTGATTTCTGTCTGACCAAAAACTGCATAAATCTGTCTATCTTGGCCTTTTTGGCTTAAATTGATATTATCCAGATTGCCAAAAACATTATTTGGAATAAAACCTAATACCTGATAATTCCTTTCAAGGTTGTAATTTGTGATGTCGTTATTATTAAAACTAACACCGAGTAGATAAAAGTTGTCTTCTGAGGCCGCGTTTTCCAACACTAAATCAACACCCAGAGTTCTGGTGGTATAAGTTTCATGAGTAAATCCACTGTTCTCAAAAAAATTCCCTAATGGACTCTCCCCAGCTCGGACATCTTCGTTCAAGGCATCATAATCAGTCATCTCCACATGAAACTTTGGCGTGAGTTGCCAATTAGCGGTGGGATGAAAGGAAGAAGAAACATTTAATGTGAATTGTGTTTTTTCAACATTTGTTTGGGGACCAAATCTAAATTGAGGACCCACCCAAGGGCCTCGCTCTCTAATAAGACCAAAAAATGATACATTGGTATCGTTCAACTCATAATTGCTAGAAAGATAATAATCTTTTAGATAGCGGTTTGTGGTACCGGAATCATTAAAGCCTATGGAGAAGTCCTTATCGTCAGTGACATTGGCACCATTGGTATCCAACGCACCAAAATTTATGGATAAATTGGCATTGTTCTCCATTTTTTTATGGAAGTTGATATGGGCTCTGGCGGTTGAATGATTGCCCAAACCTACAGCCAATTCATTTTTAT
>PCTP01000199.1:4561-4898 GCA_002770795.1 Gammaproteobacteria bacterium CG22_combo_CG10-13_8_21_14_all_40_8
CATTAATAATACCAGCGACAGCATTGCTACCATAAAGAGCAGAGCCTGGACCGCGAATAATTTCTATTCGATCAATGAATTCAGTAGGTAAATCAAATGAAGCCCTTCCATTATAAAAATCGTTAAAGGGTTGCCCATCAATCAGTAATAGAATGTTGCCGTCTTTTCTGGCTCCGCGTATAGATACTCGCCAATGTCCATCGGGATCCATGCTGGTTTCTATACCTGGGGCTTGTTTTAAAATATCAATTAAGGAGACCACTGACATTTTATGAATATCTTGACGGTTAAAGGCTGAGATAATGGATGGAGCCTCATTGATATTTTGTTTATGCAT
>PCTP01000036.1:0-850 GCA_002770795.1 Gammaproteobacteria bacterium CG22_combo_CG10-13_8_21_14_all_40_8
GAATCCCATCAATTACCCGATATTGCTCGATCATTTCTAGGCGATCGATTCTCTTCTAATCAATTAAAAAATCTGGCTCAGGATTTGGTGATTGAATATGTGAATAATCTGTCTGATTGCAAACAAATCCAAAGCATTGCCGAACAGATCCAAAAACAGCTGTTAGACTGGCGTCTTATTTTTGGTGAAGAAAATAAACGAGAAAATTGGCGATTTTGGCAGAGTAAGTCAGAAATCACTGAAATGATTCAAGCAGTGATTGAGCAACTCTCTGATTTAGAATCTGTGATAAAGCCACAATTGGGTAGAAGTCCAGGACTGGATAGTTGCTATACAAGGACTCAAGGTTTACATCAGTTGTTAAAACGCTTATCGCAAAAGCCATCTCTTGATCAGGTGCAATGGATTGAAACCTTCAATAAGAGCTTTTCCATCAGCCGCACCCCTTTAGAAATCAAAAAAGAGTTAAGTGCTTTGATGAAAAGGCATCAACAAGCAAGTTGGGTGTTTACCTCCGCCACATTAAGTGTGGGTGACAGTCTCGCTGGATTTTTAGATGAGTTGTCATTAGACAATGCCGAAAGCATGATCTTACAAAGCCCCTTTAACTATCCAGAACAATCACTACTGTTTATGCCGAGGGATTTGCCTGAACCAAATGAAGTGAAAATTGAAAACTTAGTCAGTAGCCATATATCACCCTTGCTAGAAATGAGTCGAGGCAGGGCCTTCATTCTGGTCACAAGCTATCGGGCTCTCGATAAAATCTCTCGTAGTTTAACCGATCTAGATAATCATCAGGTGTTGATACAAGGCCAATTGCCTAAAGCTGAGCTACTGAAGAAATTTC
>PCTP01000036.1:862-4857 GCA_002770795.1 Gammaproteobacteria bacterium CG22_combo_CG10-13_8_21_14_all_40_8
ATGCTGTTTTAATTGCTACCAGTAGTTTTTGGGAGGGGATTGATGTGGCTGGTGAGGATTTGAGCTTAGTGATTATTGATAGACTGCCATTCTCATCATTATCAGATCCCGTACTTCAAGCTAGAGGAGATTATTTACGTTCACAGGGTCGAGATCCATTTCAGGAATTTCAACTGACGGATGCTATAATCAGCTTAAAGCAGGGGGCAGGTAGGCTGATTCGAACAGAAACCGATCGGGGCGTGTTAGTAATTTTAGATCCCAGATTAGCCAGCCGTCGCTATGGCGGACAATTTTTATCCAGCCTTCCTCCTTTTAAAAGAACCAGAGATTGGGACGTTGTTTCAGCATTTTTTAAGCAATTAGTTTAAACCATTTTCCTATTCACAGGACTTTCAAAAAGACAGATGAAATCTATACGAAAAATGATTGCCATTGATGCCTCTACAGAGGCTTGTTCCGTAGCGCTTAGGATAGATGGTGCGACTTATCTCAAGCATCAAATTTCTCCAAGAATGCATGCCGAACTCATTTTACCCATGATTGACTCCTTACTGGAAGAACATCATTTAGCTTTAGGGGATTTAGATGCCTTTGCCGTGAGTATTGGTCCCGGTGCTTTTACTGGTGTTCGTTTGTCTATTTCTGTGGTGCAAGGTCTGGCTTATGCACTGCAAAAACCAGTCATACCTCTAAGTACCTTAGAAATTTTAGCCTATGGAGCTGCTTCTCAAGCATTCTCTAAAAATGCCGAACTTGAAGATGTTAAAGTAGCGGTTGCCATGGATGCACGAATGGATGAAGTGTATTGGGGATGTTTTCATGTGTCTCAAGCTAAAGTCACTCCTTTACAAGAGGCGGGCGTTTTTGCGCCAGAACAGGTTCCGTTTCAGGGTTTAACTATTGATAAAAGTTGGCTTTTTGCAGGAACAGGTTGGGGGCAGTATTCAGAAAAGCTTCAACAGCAGTTAAATTTTTCAACTGAAAATCTCGTGGAGATTTTATTACCTCAGGCCGATTGGTTGACAAAAATTGCCGCTAGACGGCAAGAACTTGCCGTTGACGCGGCAAATTTACAGGCGTTATATCTAAGAGATAAGGTTGCGGATACTATACAAGAACGGTTAAAAGAGCGGCTTGAATCTTGCTGAGTTAAAATTTGGAGTTATTTTTTGGGGGACTTATTCTTTTAGGTTTTAATCATCCTTATTGCTAAGTCTTTCGATCCATTGTGATTGGAGATTGATTTGTCGGTCACTGGTATTTCATCATCATACCAATATTTGGTACCTTTATCCTCCCCTAAAAAACAGCGGGAAGAAAATACTAATGCCTTGAAATCACCAGAAAATGTGGTTGATAGAGCTTCTAAAAACACCTCGAGTTTAGCTATCACTTCCTCAGTTCAATCTAATGATGTCAAGTTAGCGACCACACAAAGAATACTAAGACAATCACCGAGTTCAGCAGTGAATACCTACCAATCTGTTTCAGGCTTTGGCTCTTTGGACAATTTATCTCAGTTGGTGGGTATAGATGTGAGGGTATAACAAGAGGTTAGGTCAATTACAATTTTTTAATACATTGATACCTAAGATCGCCATATCCATGCCATCAAAAACTGGGAACCCTTGCTCTTCAAAAACGGCCTTATACTGTTGATAAGGGACTCCTGCATCTATCACAATACCGATCAAGCTCTGTGTTTGCTGTGCGAGCTTTTTCAGTCTGAGGGCAAATTGTTCAGCTTCGCTCAATTGGAAAGTATCCAATTGTTCAGACAAGGGTACCAAGCCTACAATAATCACCCCCGCACCAAATTTGAATAAGGCTTCAATGCAATCATAATAGGCCTTTTCATTGGCCATGGGGGTTAAATCGAGTGGATTACAGGGAGAGACAAGTCCATTCAGTTGATGGCTTTCAAGAATTTTAGTTAAGTTTTTTCTGTTCTCATCATTCAAAGTATAAAGAACATGGCTGTCATTGTCCCCTAAACTATCAACACTCCCCACGGTTTCATAACCAGCATTGGTAATAATAGCGAGTTTACCCAGTTCTTTTAGATCAGGATAAGCTGTCATCCATTTAAATACCGTATTGAATTGATTGAAAGTTTCTACCATCACCGATCCAGCCTTTCCAAGAAGGCGTTTTTGAAGCAAATAATCACCAGTCATGGCGCCGGTATGACCTGCAGCGGCAGTTTGACCTAATAGTGAGCGTCCCCCTTTATAAATAATCACATGTCGATCTTGTTGTCGAAATTGTTTGACTAATTTTGATATAGCGCAAACATCCCCTTCCACAAATCCTTCAACATATAAACCTAGAACCCTAACGGATTTGTCTCTATACATCAAAGCAATGAAATCAGACATTTTCATATCCATCTGATTGCCAATAGAAAAACCATATTTAAGGCTTAAATTGGAGTTACGAGAGAGTCTAGTGATTAGAAAGGCACCACTTTGGCTAATTAAGGCCACATGTGAGTTTTCAGAAAATTTTACATTGAGCTTTTTTTGCGGAATAAACAAGGTATTTAGTTGAAGAGGCGATAATAACATCCCTAATCCATTGGGGCCTACAATCGCTGGACACCATTGGTTGTTAGCGCGCTTTTGTTGGATGAATTTTTTTAGTCTATCTCCATAGCCTAAAAGATCTGCTCCATCACCGATACCACCAGCTACAATATAAACGACTTTTGTGCCCTTTATTTGGTAAGCGGTGTTTTGATGGCAAAGCTGTTCAATCATCTCAATGGTTATTTTAGCTGGTAAGGCTAAAATAAGTACATCAACCGGAACTGCTTGTAGATCTTCAACTGAAGTTAGGCAGTGATATCCTTGATAGGTTTCTCTATCGGGCTTGATGATCAGGATGTTTTCATGCTGTAGTTTGGAATGGGCGATATTTTCCAAAATCATACGACCAATGTTGCCTTTTTTATCTGAAACACCTGCCAAAGCGATACGCTTAGGATGTAAAAAACTTTGGTCTTCAAATGGTACTGAACAGGACTCCTGGTGACTGTTTTCGCTTATAAGCCCCACGCCATCTAAAGCCACTAACTCTCCCTGTTGATCAACCACAAAAGGATTCACTTCGATGAGTTGAATATGGTTATTTTCCATGATTTCATCGAGAGACCAAAGCTGGATTAAAAACTCAAATAGGGCTTTCTCATTGAGCAGTGGTTTATCTAAACGTGTTTGTCCTAATAGGATTTTTCCCAACCAATGGTTTTTTAGTTCTTGCAAAGCTTCTTGTGGTTGATAGACTGAAGTTGGCCATAATAAAATAGGATCTTTTAATTGTTTGGCCCAATCCTCTGCAAGAACGCCTCCAAACCCCATATGAATAATGGAACCACAGCATTTATCTCGTTGAATACTCACAAATATTTCACAAGGAGCACCTTGAGCTGTTTTAAAGTTCACCTTTTCAGTGAGCAATGAGCCAATCCAATCAAACTGAGAAGAGACACGCTGTTGCATTTGAATGGAGTCATCCATAATTTTTTCATACTGAAATGATGTAAAGTGCAAAGCGCCATTTTCTGACTTGTGCCATAAATTATCGGCCATACCTTTAAGTACCACGGGGCTGTTATCGGTAAAACTACCCAGTAGTGCAGACTTTAAGGAGGCTAAGTTATGATGATCCCAAAACACATGCTTGGGCGTATTGATGCCTACCTGTTGCAGTAATTGATAAATATGGTGTTCAGCAATAAACTGATCTTTCATGATAACCAACAAGTTGAAAAAGGAGGATTCTCATCTGAGATTACGCCAAATGAGATAAGTTATGGACTATTTTATCTCATTGAAAGGTATTGACTGTGATACAGATCAATTTTGTGTGGTAACTACTCTCTGTGAACTACAGTCTGTTAACCAAACTCAAGCAACTTACGGGTATATTTACAGGGCTAGATCACGAAAAACTAATCATATTCAGGTAGATATGATCCAATAGCCACAACA
>PCTP01000047.1 GCA_002770795.1 Gammaproteobacteria bacterium CG22_combo_CG10-13_8_21_14_all_40_8
TAATAGTGCACTAAATTATAATTCCACAGCCTCTAAATCCTTATTGGAGATGGCGGATATCACTTTGCAACAAAAACAATTTCTTCAAGCCAGAGCCTTTTTAAGGCAGCATTTTCAATACAGCAAGCCCAATCCAAGAGCTTTATGGTTAGGTATACAAATAGAACGCTTGTTGGGCGATAAGGATGCATTGTCCAGTTATCAACTGCAATTAACGGGGCTATTTCCTGATGCGCCAGAAACTTTGTTATATCAGAGTTCAAAATAGACATGAGAAATCAAGCAACCATTCCAGAAAAAAAAATTGAAGCACCTGAGGGGCCTGGTATTTTACTTAAAGCGGTTAGACTGGAGAGAGGACTGTCTTTAGAGGATGTTGCCCAAAGTTTGAAACTTACTCAAGAGATTATCCTAATTCTTGAATCTGATAGTTTCGATAAAAAAATTGCAACAACTTTTTATAAAGGCTATATCAAAAGTTACGCTAAACTACTGAAAATTTCTGAAGTGGAAGTGCTGGATCGATATGAAAAATATCGTCCGAAAGAGAAACCTCATGCAGTAATTACCTCAACATTTGAAACTCGTATAAGTCAGGAACTTAAAGAGAGAAAATTATCAGCCGTGCATTTCTTGATTATTTTTATCCTCGTGATCTCTTTGGTTTTTATTGTAGGTTATTGGGTCAGCAATCATTTAAAATCAACACCGAATGAAACGCCTGAAGATAAACCATTGTCACTTATTCATGAAAACATCTCTGAAAATGAAATTCCTTTAAGTCTTGATAATAACCAAACAATACTGACCTCTGAGGGTAACAATGAAGCCGTTTCGGATAAAAATAGCTCGATACTTAAGCCAAGTGGCACAACCAGTGATCAATCAAATCAAAATGAAAATCCATCACCTGAAATAAGCGAGTCAATTCAACAGACGAATGAGCGGCCTGTTCAATCTTCTTTTGCTTCATTAGAGTCGATGAATATGCATATTGAATTTAAAGGTGATTGTTGGGTTAAAATTACCGATAAAAATGACAATATTTTAGCCATAGGCATTAAACGCACTGGTAAAATTATAGCGCTCACTGGTGATGGCCCTTTTAAATTGGTGATCGGTAAGCCAAGTGTGGTCTCAATTCAATTAAATGAAACCCCTGTGGATTTATCCATTTATCCAAAAGGGCACGCTGCAACCTTTACACTTCCGTTTGAGGATTAAGTATGCATCCGTCTCATTGGGTCACTAGACGAAAATCAAGACAAATTAAAGTTGGCAATGTTTTAATTGGTGGCGACGCACCTATTTCTGTGCAAAGTATGACCAACACGGATACTTGCAATGTTGAAGCTACTGTTCAGCAGGTGCAGCAAATCGTGGCTGCAGGCGCGGATATTGTTCGAATTTCTATTCCTACTATGGATGCGGCAGAGGCCTTTAAAGAGATCAGAAAAAGAGTAACAACACCTTTAGTGGCTGATATCCATTTTAATTATAGGATCGCCCTGAAAGTTGCAGAATATGGCGTGGATTGTCTGAGAATTAATCCTGGTAACATCGGTAATGAAGCCAGAGTCAGATCAGTGGTCGATGCGGCAAGAGATCGGGGAATTCCGATTAGAATTGGTGTGAATGCAGGATCTTTGGAAAAAGATCTTCAGGAAAAATATGGTGAACCCACTCCAGAAGCTTTAGTAGAGTCTGCTTTCAGACATATAGACTATTTAGATAAACTGGATTTTCAAGACTATAAAATTAGCTTGAAAGCATCGGATGTTTATATGACCGTTGCCGCCTATCGAATTTTGGCGCAACAAATTGATCAACCCTTACATCTTGGGATAACGGAAGCCGGTGGATTACGCGCTGGTGCGGTTAAGTCTGCCGTTGGATTGGGGATGTTATTAGCGGAAGGCATTGGTGACACAATCAGAGTTTCACTTGCCGCTAATCCTGTAGAAGAAATCAAAGTCGGTTATGATATTCTAAAAAGCCTAAACCTACGAAAACGTGGTGTTAATCTCATTGCTTGTCCATCATGCTCTCGTCAGGAGTTTGATGTGATCAAAACCGTCAATGCGTTGGAAGAACGTTTGGAAGATATTGTTGAGCCTATTGATGTTGCTGTGATTGGCTGTGTGGTGAATGGACCCGGGGAAGCTAAAGAGGTGACCATTGGTTTAACTGGAGGGCGTAGCCGTAGCTTGTTGTATGAAAATGGTGAAATGAGTCAGCGTATAGATAACGAAGATATTGTTGATCAAATTGAGAAAAAAATTAGAGCTAAAATTGCGTTACAAATTAAATTACGTGGAGATAAAACTAAAAATCTCCCAGAGATTGATACAGTAACAAGTTTTCAGTAGTGTAAATACAATACTGACATTTGTCTTAATATTTGAGGAAATAGAGTTTTAATGAGTGCAATAAAAGCCATTCGTGGCATGAACGATATTTTGCCTGAGGAAACGAAACTTTGGCAGTATCTTGAGACCAATATCCGATCTTTGGTCTCTCGTTATGGATATCAAGAAATCCGAACGCCTGTCTTAGAGAGAACGCAATTGTTCTCCCGATCCATTGGTGAGGCAACAGATATAGTTGAAAAGGAAATGTATTGTTTTCTTGATAGAAATGACGAGAGTTTATCACTCAGGCCAGAAGGTACGGCTGGAGTGGTGCGAGCGGGTATTGAACGGGGATTACTTTATAATCAAGAACAACGACTTTGGTATTTAGACTCCCTTTTTCGATATGAAAAACCACAAAAGGGACGCTATCGTCAGTTTCACCAGTTCGGTGTCGAGGTTTTTGGTTTGCCAGGGCCAGACGTCGATGTTGAAGTCATTTTAATGACGGCAAGATTGTGGAAAATGCTCGGGATTAGCGAATATGTCGAATTACACATTAATTCTTTGGGTTCACAACAAGATCGAGCTATTTACCGTGAAAAATTGCTTGAGTATTTTGATAAACACAAAGAGGAATTAGATGATGATAGCTTGAGAAGGTTAACCACCAATCCATTGCGGATTTTAGATAGCAAGAATCCTCAGATGCAAAGTTTGATTCAACAAGCGCCAAAATTGCTGGATTGCATTAGTGATGAATCAAAGGCTCACTTTGAAAAACTCTGTTCTTTACTGACAATGGCCGATATACCTTACACAATTAACACCCGCTTAGTGCGCGGTCTCGACTATTATAATCTGACTGTTTTTGAATGGATGACCTCAGAACTTGGCTCACAGGGCACTATTTGTGGTGGCGGACGTTATGACTTACTCGTTTCTCAACTGGGGGGGCAAACGACACCAGCGGTTGGCTTTGGTATGGGAATGGAACGTGTTATTTTAATGTTGCAAAAAATGGAGCTGCAACAACAACTTTCTAGTCCTATTGATGTCTATCTTATCACCCAGGGTGATAAAGCGGATAGTCGAAAAATGCTACTATCAGAAGAGATTAGGAATAGACTTCCTGATCTTAAGCTACTTATGCATGCTGGTGGTGGAAATTTTAAAAAACAGATTAAAAAGGCGGATAAAAGTGGTGCAAGTTGGGCCATGATATTTGCTGAGGATGAACTGGATCAACAAAGTGTTTCCATTAAACCTTTAAGAGAAAATCTTGCTCAAATATCGGTACCATTATCTGAGTTAGAACAATGGTACCATGAAAACTTTCAATAGAATAAAAACACCATAACATTTATAAAATCATAGAGAACAGGAGCGGTTTGTGGATATTTACGCAACAGAAGAAGAACAAGCAGAAGCAGTAAAACAATGGATCAAAGAGAATGGTGCTGCTGTGGTCATTGGTGCCACTCTAGGTTTAGGCGCGCTATTTGGTTGGAGATATTGGCAGGGCGAAATTCTTAACAAAAAGGCTTTCGCTTCAGAAGCTTATGATAATCAAGTGCTGGCAATCAATTCATCTTCGCTTGAAGATTTAGAAAAAAATGCGAATCTATTTTTAGCAGAGCACCCCAGTAAAACCTACAATAATTTTTTACAATTACGTTTGGCTAAAAAAGCTGTTGAAGATGGCAAAAACGAAGTGGCAATCAAAACATTAAACAATGTGTTAAAAGATCCTTCACAAGAAGCGATTGCGCATCTGGCTAGAATTCGTTTGGCGAGAATTTTAATAGAGACGTCAAAGCCTGAAGAAGCGCTTAAACTGCTGAATAAAGAAAATTCAAGCTATAAAGCGCTTTATGCAGAAACAAGAGGAGATGCTTATAACGCTCTGGGTGAGTTTGATAAAGCCAGAACAAATTATCAACTAGCGCAGAGTTCAGATGAACAATCATCTCAAAATCAACCTCTTCAGTACAAAATTGACGCTTTGCCTAAAGAAGCAGCAGTAGAGACCGAGATGCCACAGATTCAGGTTGATGAAGCTTCATCAGGAGCAACAGAGGGATGATGAAAAAATTCACCATAGTTTTAACATGCATAATGGCTTTAAGTTTGGTTGCCTGTAGTGGTACCTCTGATGAGGAGAAAGCACTATTACCATTTCCTTTACCAAAATTTACGCCTTCCTTGGACATCAAACCTAGTTGGAAAGTGTCTACCAGCGCAGAGGTTGAAGGGGTGTTTAGCCGTTTACAACCTGGTATGGCCTATGGAAAGGTGTATGTTGCTGGTACCAATGGAGAAGTAGAGGCCAGAAACCTTGAGGATGGAAAGCTGGTTTGGAAGAAGAAAATGGATGTGATTATTGAATCTGGTGTCGCTGTGGCTGACCGAATTGTGGTGGTGGGATCACAAGAAGGGGAGGTTATTGCCCTGGATGCAGAAACTGGTGAGGAACTCTGGCGGAATTTAGTTTCCAGTGAAATTATTTCTCCCGCTGCAAT
>PCTP01000219.1 GCA_002770795.1 Gammaproteobacteria bacterium CG22_combo_CG10-13_8_21_14_all_40_8
AATTTTGCCAATGAAATGACTTCTGTTTATCAAAGATTTGCAGGAGATGAGTCATTTTCGGATCAATCTTCCATTTTAGGTGTTGGTGCGGACAGTCGAAAAAGTTTAACTTTTGGTGTGCTTTTTGCGGATTTTGATTTGGATGGAAGAGAAGATCTCTTTCAGGTAAATGGTCATGTTGAGAGTGATATTAACCGAGTTCAGGCCAGTCAAAGCTATGAACAGCCAGCTCAGCTTTTTTGGAACTGTGGTGAAAGTTGTGATTCTCAATTTATACTTTCACCCTTGTTTTTACAAGAAAAATGGATAGGCCGTGGGGTTGCTGTTTCGGATCTAGATAAGGACGGTGATCTGGATTTGATCGTTACTCAAGTGAGCCGTAAAGCACTGGTATTGATTAATCAAACATTGAAAGCCGGCCATTGGGTAGGTCTATTGCTAGCAGATGACAATGTCAAAAATAAAGAAGCTATTGGCGCTAAGGTGCAAATAAATACAAACTTAAGATCTTATCTAAAACTACAGATGCCAACCAAGGGCTATTTATCTCAAAGTAGTTCTAGATTGGTTTTTGGTTTGGAAAAAGATGAATCGTTGAAAGAAGTTGTTGTGACTTGGCCTGATGGATCACAACAACAGTTTAATCAGTTAAAAATCGATCAATACAACACCCTTAAAAAGCCCTCTAAAAAGTTATAAGGGGAGTCCCTTTTTGCATCTTTGTTCTGCTTTAGGATCTGTGAAAACTTTGAGCAGAGCCTGAGTGAGATCGATGGGGATTGTAGAAAAATGAATGGTTTCTAAAGCGGACATGTATCCAGCTATTTGTGCTGAAGCTAAGTCTTCTAAATCAGCGCTTTTTGAGACTTCTGGCGGATAGATGCCTTTGGGCAAACAATCTTCCACATCCAGAGAATGATGCCTTCTACAGGTGAATGGTCTGATATCATAAACACTGCAGATCCCTTTCTTAAGAAAAACACAGGTGAAATCGCCATCTTCTGGCGTTTCAGAACGGATTTTTAGAGCTTTAATGAGTCCATCAATTTCCAGCTCAGTGAGTCGTGCCTTGAGTTGATTCACCATGTAAAAAGCTTCGGAAGGGAGTACATGCACCACTCTTGAGTGGACGCAACAATGTACACAACCCGCTTTACAATCAAAGGTTAAACCACTGTTCTTTTGAATATAACTAACGGTGATATCGAGATCTTTGTGCAATTCGGCAGATGTGTTCGCAATAAACTTATTATTTTTATTTTTTTTAAATTTGGATTTAAATTTTTTGGTGGTTGTTTCTGTTAGCTGAGATAAAGACTTTTGGCTAGCCTGAGTGGTGGTCATTCTATTTCTCCATTCTCTCCGTTCAATCCATTGAATAATTCGGATGCCTCATCCCCAGGAATTTTATGATTTTCATTCACCCAATCACCCAGATCAGCCATTTTACATCTTTCACAACAAAAAGGCTTAAAAGAATTGGTGCTATCAAGACGCACGGATTTTTTACAATTAGGGCAAGGAATGATTAAAGTAGGTTCTGCTGTCATATATTTATCGTATCAATGTGTTAAGAGCTAGGTTTATAGACTAAGCACGGTATTTAGCCAATGCAAATTGGATTTCTATGCTTTCATGGGGATCGTTGTTTAATTTGCTCGGTTTCCACTGGCTAGGCTTTAGTTGTAAACAAACTCTATGAGCGCCTGCACTCACTTCAGGAATGTAAGAGATTGAAGCAGGGATCTTTATGCCAATGAGTTTGACCTTGTTATCTATAGGTTCTTGATAACAAAGGTTTTGGGTGATGAAATTCTGAAAATCACCAGATTCCCGATAAAGTCTAAGGATGACATTGACGCTGGTTCTATAGACTTTAATCAGCTCTAACCAATATTTAAGATGAGATTGAGTGACCTCTGAACCACTTGCAACAAAATGAGCAATGGCTGGAGAGTCAAAAGCACAAAATGTCGCACCCAAACTCCATTTTTGGCGTGCTAAAGTAATCATTGGCTCATTTCTCAGCTTATCACCAGCACGGCTTTCAGCGGATAAAACTTGATTGAGCTTTTCCAATTGAGTCACAAAATAACTTAATTTTGAACTATCTACCGCAGGGTTATTCAAAAGAAGATTCATTGATATTTGTAAGCGGTCGAGCTCTTTGAGTAATTCACCTCGTACATCGTTTCGTTCAAAAAAATCCATAATCTCGACGAGTCGAAATAAGGCTATTTTTTGGGCGTTTGAATCGGTAAGTTCAACTAATCCACGAATAGTTTTAAATAACTGTTCTAACCGCAAAAATTTGCGGGTTTGCTGATTGGTTGGAAATTCGTAAGAGATAGCTTCCATGTAGTTTATCGATTATTTAGGGTGTTAAATGATATGAGTCAATAACAGGATTCTATCATGACTTAGCTCGTCGCAGGAAATTTTGATGTAACTTGTGCACTTTTGTGGTGAGTTGCTCTAACGTTCCGCTATTGTCAATGATCTCATCTGCTAATGCATTTCTACTTGTTCGAGAAGCTTGTTGCTGAATAATGGAACAAGCCTGTTCTTGCGAGCAATGATCTCTTTGCATTAAGCGTTCTAACTGAATGGATTCTGCCACATCGACAACAAGCACCCGATCTGCAGGGTAATGTTGAGGGTTTTCTGCGAATAAGGGAATGTCTAAAATGACATAAGGCCCTTTCGCCTGTTCCATACACTGTGATATTTCATGGCGAATAATGGGATGAAGAATATTTTCTAATGAATTTTTAATCTGTTTATGCTTAAAAATAGCCTCGCGTAATTTTTTTCGATCAAGCGTCTGATTTTCATCAAAATATAGATTTCCAAATTCAGCTTGGATAGCCATCCATCCTCGGGCTTTGGGTTGAACCACTTTTCTGGAAATTAAATCAGCATCAATAATTTCTATACCGAGTTCAGAAAACAGTCGACTAACGCTACTTTTACCACTGCAAATCCCGCCAGTTAAAACGACAGTAAAGGTCATTTTAACCTATCTCAAGCTAAGCCCGACCATTTAAGGTAGGCATTGATAAGACTCTCTCCCCAAAACATCATGATCCAACCTGCAACGGCAAGATAAGGGCCGAAAGGAATTTTGTTACTGGATTTAAAAAAAGCCATGGCTATGCCACCGATAATGGCTCCTGCTAAAGAGGCGATCAGCAACACAGGGAGTAAATCTTGCCATCCAAGCCATGCACCCAAAGCGGCAAAGAGTTTAAAATCACCATAGCCCATGCCTTCTTTTTTTGTCAGTAATTTAAACAGCCAATAAATGCTCCAAAGCGAGAGATAACCGGCCAAAGCACCCATAACTGCATCTTGAAGGGGGATAGTTAAACCCAATAGGGAGGCAACTAATCCACCCCAAAGTAATATAAATACCATGGGATCAGGTCAGATTTGATGATCAATATCAATCCCAGACAGCACAATTAAAAAAATGCTAAAGCCCAATAGCGAGACTAAATGCAGATCAGGTTGAGACATAGTTGTGACACTCAAAAAAGTGAGTGCAGTCAATATCTCAACAAAGGGGTAGCGCAGGCTAATGGGATTTAGACATTGTGAGCAGCGACCTTTTAAGAAAACATAACTCAGAACAGGAATATTCTCGTACCAACGAATTTTATGGTTACATTGAGGACAGGTTGAAGCAGGAACCGAAAGGTTAAAGACCTTGTGCTCTTCCAACAGCGTTTCATTTTTAGAGGCGGTTTTAGTTTGTGTCACCGAAGCGCCATTTTCTTCAAGGTATTCTCTAGACATCAGCGCCCATTGGCGTTTCAGCATAATGGGGTAACGATAAATCACCACATTCAAGAAACTGCCGATGAGCAAACCCATTAAAGAAAGGTATATTTGCAACGCGAGTGGATTTTGTTGCAAATATAGGAACACTGCATACATAGTATTGTTTTGCCTTTGCTTAGACCACAGAACCCAATTTGAATATGGGAAGATACATGGCGATAACCAAGCCACCAATGACTATACCCAAAACAGCCATGATAAGAGGTTCCATTAAAGAACTAAGTCCCTCCACGGCATCGTCCACCTCAGCCTCATAAATATCTGCAATTTTGCTGAGCATACTGTCTAAAGCGCCAGACTCTTCGCCAATGGCAACCATTTGATTGACCATATTTGGAAATATCTGGGCAGATTCCATACAAGTATGTAGTTGTATGCCCGTTGAAACATCGTCTTTAATTTTCAAAATAGCCTTTCGATACACCACATTACCAGATGCGCCTGCGGCCGATTCTAATGCATCAACCAAGGGAACACCAGCAGCGAAGGTTGTTGATAGCGTTCTGGCAAAACGAGCTACGGCACCTTTGTTGAGAATTTCACTAATAACAGGGATTTTTAAAACCAATCGATCCTTAAAGTCACGATATTTTTCTGAACGTACGTCAAATTCACGATTTAGCAAGACAGCAACCACAATAACTGCCACGAAAGCCCACCAATAGGCCACCATGAAATCAGAAAGATGGATGACAAACAAAGTAAATGCAGGTAAAGATGCGCCAAAACTACTAAACATATCTTGAAACATGGGTACAACTTTAATCAGCAAAATAGCAGAAACAATACCAGCCATAGAGAGTACTGTAATAGGGTACTTCATGGCGGATTTAATTTTGGATTTTAGGGCTTCGGATTTCTCTTTATAAAGAGCAATACGTTCGAGCATTTCTTCTAAGGCACCAGCTTGTTCCCCTGCAGATACCAGATCAC
>PCTP01000248.1:0-2220 GCA_002770795.1 Gammaproteobacteria bacterium CG22_combo_CG10-13_8_21_14_all_40_8
GAACATAATCACTTCTCTGTGAGAATTAAAGCACTCTATCTCCTCTTTAACTTATCACTTGAAAGAGAAAAGGGTTTTCAATTCGCTATCAAGTCTGTAAAATCAGACCAATTTATTCATTTTTGTCTAATTTTCAGGAATCCAACATGGGTCGAGCCTATCAAAACCGCAAAGAGTCTATGGCTAAAACCTCGGATATGAATGCCAAGGTTTATAGTAAGTTTAGCCGTGAAATTTATGTCTGTGCTAAATCAGGGGGTGTTGAAATTGAGGGTAATTTAGCACTACGCTCATTATTAGAACGCGCCAAAAAGAACCAAGTTCCTGCTCATGTTATCGATAAAGCCTTGGATAAAGCTAAAGGTGGCGGGGGAGAAGATTTTGCTGTTGCTCGATATGAAGGCTTTGGTCCCGGCAATGTCATGGCCATCGTGGATTGTTTAACGGATAACCCCAATCGAACTTTTGGAGATGTTCGTCTTTGCTTTACCAAAACCAAATGTAAAATTGGCGCTCAAGGCAGCGTTAGCCATATGTTTGATCACTGCACTATTTTAGCGTTTAAAGGTCAAGATGAAGAAGCTGTTTTAGATGCATTAATGATGGCAGAAGTAGATGTGATGGAAATGGAAAATGAAGACAATATGATTACTGTTTTCGCCCCCCACACAGAGTACTTCAAAGCAAAACAAGCACTTCTTGATGCTTTTCCCAATATAGATTTTGAAGTTGACGAAATCCAATTTGTTCCCCAAACCACTCAAGCTATTTCTGGAGAAGATGTAGAAATGTTTGAACGTTTTCTTGAAATGTTAGATGATTTAGAAGATGTTCAAAATGTTTTCCATAATGCGGAAATATGACAACCAAGCTTTATTGAGTTTACGCTGGAGGAAAAAGGATAAGTTGAGCCGTATGAAGCGCTCTCTTCAACGCATTTCCTTTTTCATCGACTTTTTCCCATTTGATACTTTTATGATGTTCCTATGACTTTAACTGCTTCCCAAACGTCTCTTACTCAAAGTCATACAGCAATTCATACGCCCATGATGACGCAGTATTTACGCATCAAAGCAGAGCACAATGAACATCTATTACTCTACCGAATGGGGGATTTTTATGAATTGTTCTATGAGGATGCACGCAAAGCCTCAGAACTCTTAGAAATCACTCTCACCGCCCGAGGCTCTTCAGCTGGACAACCAATTCCTATGGCAGGAGTACCCTATCATTCCATTGATGGATACTTAGCCAAACTCGTTAAATTAGGCGTCTCCGTGGCCATTTGTGAGCAAATTGGCGACCCTGCAACCAGCAAAGGACCTGTTGAACGTAAAGTAGTACGTATTATTACCCCAGGCACATTAACCGATGAGGCCTTATTGGTTGACAATCAAGATAATCTGTTGGCCTCTATCGTTTGTTCTAAAAGCAAAGGCCGCTCGGTACAGAACAAAAAAGAAAATAGCTGGGGGGTTTCTTGGTTAAGTCTGAGTACAGGCTTATTCAAACTGACTGAACTTGAATCTGTTGAACAACTTTGCTCATTATTAGAAAGACTTCAAGCCAATGAGGTGTTAGTCCCAGAATCATTGTCTCTTCCTCGTGATGTTTTACATATTTTAACTAAAACTATCAAATGCAGACCTGATTGGGATTTTGATAGTGAAAGTAACTTACGCTATCTTTGTGACTTCTATAACACCTCTAATTTAGATGGCTTTGGATGTCAAAATTTAACCCATGGCGTCACCGCCGCCGCCGCCTGTGTGCGTTATATCAAAAACACTCAAAAAACCGATATCTCTCATTTAAATGCGTTACAAGTTGAATCACCCAAAGATGTGCTCACCCTTGACGCTGCCACCCGTCATAATCTTGAACTCACACAAAACATTCGTGGTGGTCAGGATAAAACCCTTTATCAGGCCATCAATCAAACGCGTAACCCCATGGGAGCAAGGCTTTTGTCTCAATGGCTACATGCGCCATTGACGAATATTGATCAGATTAATTATCGCCTCAATTGTGTAGAAGCACTGATTGCAGACATCGCAACGGATGATCTTGCCAAAGCGTTAAGATTAACGGGAGATTTGGAACGAGTTTTAAGCCGCATTAGCTTAGGCAATGCCAGACCCAGAGATTTTGTCAGATTACGTCAGGGGTTAGAATCATTACCCTTGGTTGTTAGTGCTTTGCAATTAAGCCCAGAGCCCA
>PCTP01000248.1:2296-3040 GCA_002770795.1 Gammaproteobacteria bacterium CG22_combo_CG10-13_8_21_14_all_40_8
TCCACCTACTGTTATTCGTGATGGTGGCGTGATTGCCGAAGGCTATCACCAAGAATTGGACGAATTAAGGATATTGAGCCAAGCGGGTGAAGATCTTCTCAAAAATTTGGAAACAGAAGAGCGAGAAAAATCCGGTATCTCAACCCTTAAAATTGGCTATAACCGCATCCATGGTTATTATATTGAAGTCAGCAAAGGAATGAGTGATCAAGTACCCGATTATTTTATTCGACGACAAACACTCAAAAATGCCGAACGTTATATCACCCCAGAACTCAAGAAATTTGAAGAAAAAGCACTGAAAAGTTCGGCTTTGGCACTGGCATTGGAAAAACAACTCTATCAGGAACTTTTCCAGAAAATAGCCCCCTATTTGCCAAATCTTTATGCCATTTCAGCACAAATAGCGCAATTAGATGTTTTTAACAGCTTTGCTTTAACCGCTCAAACCCATCACTATCAGCGACCTCAACTAACCGCGTCAAATCAGCTACAAATTGTTGCCGGACGTCATCCTGTAGTAGAACAATTTACCGCACAAAGTTTTGTGCCCAATGGTGTTGATCTGAATGAAGATAACCATTTTATTGTACTCACAGGCCCCAATATGGGCGGAAAATCCACCTGGATGAGGCAAACGGCTTTAATTGTTTTAATGGCACATATAGGCTGTTACGTGCCAGCAGAATCTGCAGAAATAGGGCAATTTGATCGTATATTTACTCGAATTGGCGCTTCCGACGA
>PCTP01000248.1:3057-3741 GCA_002770795.1 Gammaproteobacteria bacterium CG22_combo_CG10-13_8_21_14_all_40_8
CTACCTTTATGGTTGAAATGAACGAAGCTGCCACCATTCTTAACAATGCTACCCCCAAAAGCTTAGTACTGTTGGATGAAATAGGCCGAGGCACCAGCACCTACGATGGTCTTTCCATTGCATGGGCCTGTGCAAGAACCTTGATTGAGAAAAACAAAGCCTTTACCCTTTTTGCAACCCATTACTTTGAAATTACAGAACTGAGTGACAAATACCATAAAGTCAAAAACTTCCACTTTGATGCCGCCGAAACTGCTCAAGGTATTCAGTTTTTACACAGCATCCATGAAGGTGCCGCCAATAAAAGTTTTGGGATCGCCGTTGCAAAACTAGCGGGAATGCCTTTTGAAGTGGTAGAATGTGCCAAAATTAAATTACATGAATTGGAAGCTCAGGGGTCAAACCCATCCAAAAATCCGACAGCTGTTGCTAAGATTGCCCAGTCACAAGTCAATCAGCAACAAGATCTGCAAAAGATGATAGAACAACGAGTGATTACCAAGTTAACAGCTTTAGATCTCGACAACCTATCACCCAGAGAAGCTCAAGATTTTTTGTATCAGGTGAAACAACTTTTATCCCCTTCTTCTCAACTCTCTTTCGATAATTTTGATCCTCAGGAGTAAACGCAATGGCCTTTGTTGTAGGCGATAACTGCATAAAATGTAAATTCACCGATTGTGT
>PCTP01000248.1:3773-4392 GCA_002770795.1 Gammaproteobacteria bacterium CG22_combo_CG10-13_8_21_14_all_40_8
GTCATAACATCCATTCTTTTTTTTGCTGTTACTTATTTTTTTACCAACAATACAACAAACTTGGTATCAACTTCTAAGTGCAACAAAGGTGATCGTCCCAGAATAACTCATGTGGAGTATGGAAATCAAGAGTCTTGCGGGGACGGTGATTAAGCTGGTACATAATTTTATTTAAAGTATCTTGAGAGACGTTTCTCAAGTCACTGTTTTTGGGTAAGTATTGACGGATTAGCCCATTGGTATTTTCATTCAATCCCCGTTCCCAGGAATGATAGGGTTTCGCAAAATAGCATTGACATTGTAAGGCTTGAGCAATGGCTTCATGTCCCGTGAATTCACGTCCGTTATCAAACGTAATGGTATGCACCAGGTCTTGATACGGTTTCAACAAGCGAACAATCTCTTGCTGTACAGCAAGAGATTGTTTGTGCGGCACATGCCCGATCAGTGTGAATTTTCGTCTTCGTTCCACCAATGTCACCAAGAATCCTTGGTGATGTGCGCCGCTCACCAAATCCGCTTCCCAATCCCCTGTACGGCTTTTCTCCTCCACCAGTTTGGGGCGTTGTTCAATATCTCCCCGGTTGGGAATTTTTCCACGCCAGTCTTTCCCGCCGCG
>PCTP01000248.1:4421-4563 GCA_002770795.1 Gammaproteobacteria bacterium CG22_combo_CG10-13_8_21_14_all_40_8
TCCGAAGATGGGTATATAACTCTCCGCCTTGCTTCTTGTCGTTCCACACATGTTGATAGATGCGCTCGTGCGACAGGCGAATCCCCACCACTGCTTCCATGGTCCCACTAATTTGTTCGGGTGACAATTTCCGGCGTAATTG
>PCTP01000252.1 GCA_002770795.1 Gammaproteobacteria bacterium CG22_combo_CG10-13_8_21_14_all_40_8
GGTTGTGGGTTAGCCTAGATGAGTCACAACTAGATGCTCCTATTTATCAAATTATAGAAAACGAAAATGATTCATTACTGTTATCGAGTACAGATGATCTTACAGGCTATTTAAACCAGCAACTTGTCGGTGTACATACTTTTGAAACTATCAGGATAATTCAAGGGTCTTGGGTTGATTTTGGAGAAGATCAAGTACGGATTATTAACGTGGCAGGTTCACTCATTGATGATAACAGTTATCTTTCTGCTGGCTGGATAACAGATGGCTTTAATTTAACTGTTGCAATTAATGATGAACAGTTAAAATTCTCTGAATTTTTGGCCGAAGTTCATTGGCAAGTGGATATAGATAAACTCAACCCCAATCAGGATTTACAGATTGGCCGACAGCTTTGGGCGATCTTTAATCGTAAAGGTAGTAAACCTGGACATAAGGCAAAAAGTAAAGGTAAATCTGGTCTATTTGTGGACCGACGAAAAAGGCTAGCACTTGATGCCAAACAAATGTCTAATGCATCCCAAAGGCATAATAATCCATCACAGTGGCAATATACTAGTAGTAAATCAAGACACGTATAGTTGAGATTTGTTAACAATTTTCACACGGATATTTTAAAGTTTTATACTGAAGAGGAATAAAAAATGAAATTGATTAAAAGCATAGCAGTTTTCTCTCTGATAGGGTTTCTAAGTGCATGTTCACATCAAGATGAAAAAACAATTGCAACGGTGGGTGAAAAACAAATCCAACAAGAAGATTTTAATGCTTTTTTGGATCTTAAAAGGGTCAACGTAAAAGATGAGAAACAGGTTAATGCCTATTTAAAGCAATATTTAGATAGAGAAGCTTTAACCACAGCCATTGAAGAATCTAAAGTTTTAGAGCAAAAAAACATTCAAGCGGAACTCAATGAGTTCAAAAAAGAAATGTTAATTGGCCGATATTTTCAGACTTATTTAAAAGATAAAGTAACCGATGAAGGTATACGAAATTATTATGCAAATCACGCAGAACAATTCCAATCCAAAAAAGTAAATGTATCTCATATACTGATTAGAACCAGTAAAAACATGTCAGAAGAAGAACGAAAAGTAAAATACACCAGAGCACATGAAGCCTACAGCAAACTTAAAAGTGGGGCTTCGTTTGAATCCGTAGTCGCTGAGTTTTCAGAAGATACGGTCTCTGCAAAAAAACAAGGAAATATCGGATGGATAACTGAAGGCGCAATTGATCCTGTGTTCTCCAAGAAAGTCTTCACCGAAATGAAAAAAGATGAGATCAGCGAACCATTTCAAACATCATTTGGCTTTCATGTCGTGAAGTTAATTGAAGCTCCTGCTGTGGTAACGCAACCCTTTGAAAAGGTTTCAGGTGACATTCGACATCAACTACGAAAAGCAGCTAAAGATGCAGAACTCGAACGTTTGATGACGTCTGTTTCTATTAAGAGAATGTAATGATGCTTAAACTTTATCACAAAATATCTCATTCAATACTGCTTGGAATCTTTATACTCTCATTGGCTGGATGTCATTCAGATAATGCAATGAACGAAACAAATGATCAAACTAAATCACTATTACCTAGCGTGGATACTAGTGAAATAGTCGCAACTGTTTCTGGCCAAAAAATCACCCAAGACGATTTAGATGCTGCTATCGATAAAACTTTTGGGGAATATGCGACGACTCAAATCAATCAAGATATTTCTAAAAAAGTATTACAAAGCTTAGTGATGTCAAAGGCCATGGCAATGAAAGAACAGGCATCTTTAACTTCAGAAGAATTAAAAGACATCGAACGCGATGTCAGTAGTTATCGAGAAGAACTTCTTACCAAAAAATATTTACAAGATAATATTTCTCAAATTCCTGTATCACAAGCGATGATTGAAGAATATTACCATCAGCATCCTGAACGTTTTGCAGCAAATACAATTCGAAGTTTTGAAATGGTACAAAGTCTAGTCAATACAGCTGGAGACGCTAGAGACCAAGCCATAGACAAACTTAAAATGTTTAATACGGATAATGATTGGAGTAGCACCGTTTCTAAACTGAAACAGCAGGGCATACAGTTTAAATATAGTAAAGGGGCTTCGTCAGATGGCGTTCTAGATAAGGAAATAAATAACATATTAGTGGGATTAAAACCTAAGCAAGTTTCTAGTGTTTACTTCATAGATGGCTATCCAACAGTTATGCGGTTGAATAAACTTGTTGAGACTTCTCCTAAACCATTACAGCAAGTTGAAAATGACATTCGCAAAATGTTACTACCCGTACAGTTGAAACAAGCAATCTCTAAGGCATCCAAAGAGTTGTTAGCTACCCAAAAGGTTATTTATTTCGGTGAATTTAGTTCTAACTAAATGACATGTTGGAACAAAGAACAAGGACATCCATTTTTATAATATGAAAATTCAGTTTAGAAACCACATTTTTTTGATGATGCTATTTTTGACACAACTAGCATTGGGCGGTGAATCAAATGACTCAACTAAACCTGTCATTCATATTGATGGAGTAACTCAATTTGAAACTGCAGCACCAACTTACATAGTCAGTGGAACGGTTGACTCTCAACAAAGCATTGTTGATGTGACAGCAATAAGCAATCAATTTCCTCAACAAAATTTTACTGTTAATTTTACCGCAAATGGCGATTTTAAAACCCAAGCTATAGATTTAAATAGTGGAATGAATCTATTAACAATTCAAGTTGTGGATCAACAAGGCAATGAAAATATAGCTCAATTAATTATTACCAGAGTACCTGATCAAGCGCCTCCTGTGGTTCTGGTTTACGATGAAATTTGGTACAGCACACATGAACACACAGCTCAAATAGAAGGTAAAGTGAAGGATGACAGTGCTATTTCATCAGTTGTTGTTACCAGTGATCGATTTGCCTCACAAAGTTTCACTCTAACTTTAGATGCTAATAATGAGTTTATATCTCAACAAATACCACTCATTGAAGGTTTAAATACACTCACTGTAGAGGCCGTTGATCAATATAACAACAAAGGAACTACCATTGTTCAAATCACTCAATTAGTTGACTCGACTCCACCAGAGTTGATAATTGATGGCAATTTAAATAATGGAGACGAAGAGGATGTTAGCACAGAAGCGCTTTCGACCCAGCTGAAAGGTCATGTTCAGGATGAGAGTCGAATTGTCTCAATTTTTGCACAATCAGATCAATTTCCCGAGCAAACCTTCCAAGTCAACCTATCTGATAATGGCGATTTTACGACAGATACTATTAACCTTTATCCTGATAATAACCTGTTAAGTGTAACGGTGGTTGATGAGTTTGCCAATCAAACCACCGAACAGATTCGCTACACTCGGCTAATTGACAGAGAGCCACCCACAATTGTTATTGATGGTAACGCAACTCGAACAGTTAATGAAACAAACCTACCTCTAACAGGCTCCATAACAGATCAGAGTTTAATCACCGATACCTATGCGGTATCTACAGCATTTGCTGGTCAACGTTTTAAGGTTGATTTAGATGCTTCTGGTCATTATACCACCGCCAATATTCCTATAGCTGATGATCTCAACCAGATTTTTATTGTGGCTACGGATGAGCAAGGAAATCAAGGAACTCAACAGATTGATATTACACTGGTGCCAGATCCTGAAGCACCAAAGGTTAAGATTGATAAACCCCACTATCCTTATACAGAATTTGCAACTAGTGATTTAAGTGGCACCATCAATGCCACCAAAAACTTGGATAATGTTTTTGCGACCAACGAGCAATTTCCCGGTCAAACATATCCCATTGAGATAAAAAATAGAGGTCATTTTGAGACCTCTATTCCACTGAAAGAGGGTTTTAATAACATAGTAATCTTAGCATTAGATGAAGACAGCCATCTAGGACATGCTCGTGTTGTCATTGTAAAAAAACATGATGAACAACCACCAGTGATCTCACTTGATGAATTTGCTCTACGCACCTATGAATTAACCACGCACCTTACAGGTGATATACAAGATGAAAGCACTATAATTTCAGTTTTTGCCATTAACGATCAATTTCCAGATCAGCAATTTCCTGTGACCCTTGTAGATCATCATTATGAAACATCCGAAATTCCCTTAAAAATTTCTCAGAACCTTATTACTATTAAAGCCGTCGATCAGTATTTGAATGAAGGGACTCAAATATTAGCTATCAAGAGGGTGTTGGATGATATAAAACCTGTCATTCAGTTAGATGGCGAAACCACGATTACCACAGAAAAGGCACATTTAAAATTCTCTGGAACCGCTACGGATAATACAGCTATAACCAGTATCAATATCACCAACAATCAATATCCCAGCCAAACATTTTTTATTACTTTACAGGATGATGGGCATTTTGAAACCACAGATATTCCTTTAAATGTTGGGGAGAATATCTTGCTAATTACAGCAACTGACAAATTCTCTAACAAAAATACTTTGCAAATAAATGTTACCCGTCAAGCAGATTCAAACCCTCCTCAAATTGAAATTGATCGAGCAAATCCCAGAGAGATATCAACACATACCACTCAACTATCTGGGAAAGTGACTGATGACAGTCCAATCAATATCCTTTATGCAGTATCAACAACTTTTCCTGGTCAGCATTTTAAAGTTAATATTGACGATAATGGATTTTTCAACACAGAGTTGATTCCTATTGATGGCACT
>PCTP01000040.1 GCA_002770795.1 Gammaproteobacteria bacterium CG22_combo_CG10-13_8_21_14_all_40_8
AGAATTTCGACAGAGTATTCGAGATTTTTTTGATGTGACATTGCCTGACATCACTGACTCACTCAATTCGAGAGTCAACGATAATTTTCAAACTTTTGATCCACCATTTTCAGCTTGATTGGGTATAGATAATTTCTGATGATGGCTAACTAAATCTGTCATCAAATCGTCATTTTAGATTCATCATAGATTCATATAGTCAACCTATACTTTTAACTATGAAAATTTATTACACCTTATCAGTCTGGAGCACATCCATATTTCAAAAACCTTCTTTGTTTTCTGTTCAATGCGGGGTTAGCTCATGAAAATCATAGCATCACAAGTTCAATCATTGGATACCAGGGTATTTTTGTGGATCCAACAGCATGCCCCCACTTTTAAAGTATTTCCCGTTATACGCTTTATTTCAAAAACTGGTGATGGATGGGCCTACGCTATGTTAGTCTTTTCGATACAACTGAGCGGCATTCCTAAAAGCCATGATTTTTTTACTACCTGTGTTCTTGCCTACCTGATTGAAGTGCCCCTGTATCTTTTTCTAAAACAAAAATTCAAACGAAATCGCCCTCAGAATCATATTAGGGGATATCAAGCAAAAATAAATCCCATTGATGAATTCAGCTTTCCTTCTGGGCACACCACCTCAGCCTTTGTCATGAACTTACAGGTTATATACTTTTTTCCAGCTCTTGCCGTGCCTATGATGTTATGGGCGCTGTCGATTGGCTCTTCTAGAGTCTTGCTTGGGGTACATTTTCCAGGCGATATCATCGCTGGCTCCATCTTAGGTACTCTCTGTAGTCTCTTGGCGTTATTTATCACCACAATGTAGCCATGAAAATACTCTACGCTGTACAGGCCACTGGAAATGGACACATTAATAGAGCCAGGAATATGGCTCAGGCTTTTAAGGCATTGAATATTGAAGTTGAGTGGCTTTTTAGCGGTCGCCCTAAACAAGAGCTTTTTGATATGGAAATATTTGGCAAATTTCAATGCTATGCAGGTTTAACTTTTGCGATAAAAAATGGCCGCGTCGATTATTTAAAAACCATTTTCATTAATAATTTTTATGTTTTTATCAAAGATATTTTTTCTCTTAATGTTAAAAAATATGATTTAATTATTAATGATTTTGAACCAGTGAGTGCTTGGTCATGTTATTTTAAAAAAGTAAAAACTATCGGCTTATCCAATCAAATGGCGCTCAAAAGAGAACTGTCGTCTCAAACAAAGTTTTCTATTTCAAAAATCATACTCAATTACTTTGCACCGGTAACAGATATGATTGGATTTCATTGGATTCATCATGATTATGCTTACCTTCCTCCAATGATAGATAATCATCTAGAAAGAAAAATTGAACTTCCTCGAAAAATTCTTGTTTATTACCCCTATGCACCTATAAAAGAACTGATTGATTGGCTGGCCCCTTTTAAAGAATTTGAATTTCATATTTTTCAAGGAAAGGAAATAGCGACAGGATTTCCAAATATTTTCATCCATTCTTTCTCCAAATCCCAATTTAATCGGATCCAACAATCTTGCGAAGGTATTATTACAGCTGCAGGTTTTGAACTGGCTAGCGAAGCCATTCACCTTGGACTCAAATTATTAATTTTTCCATTAAGCTTGCAAATGGAACAACAATATAACGCTAACATCCTAAAAAAATTAGGACACGCAAAAATTATACATAATTTTTCAAAAGAGAGTTTACAACAATGGTTAAAACAACCCTTAAAACAAGCAAAACCCTACAACCAAACCGCTTACGAGTTGGTCAAATGGCTTGTCAAATCAGAAAAAGAGTCCTTAAAAAGCTTAAGCAAAAAGCTTTGGAAGGACAATATCAGCATAACTTAGCCCAACTAACCATGGAACCACAAATATCAACAAATCCAGCACTCAGTTAAACTGGACCATGTTAAACGAACAATACTTCAAACAGATGAAATCTGTTTAGTTTTCTATGCAGATGGAAAATTAAAAAAATTCATCCTGCTACCGACTGGAATAACACTTTTTTCTATCAGTCAATCTCAACTAATATCTTGGCATCTCTTGTAAAGCAACGATAAACACAAGCTATCCTATTGATTTTAATTGAGATAATGACGCAAACTACTTTAGTTTTCCATACATCTTAATTCCCAAAAAATCAATTAGTTTTCACTTTTATTTTATATAAAAAAAACTCAAGGTCTCTCAAACCATGCCGATTATTAATTAATCTCGCATATTAATTCCCGTTTTTGTGCGATTGATCGTTAATTTTGGCTACTGACATTAGTCATAGGAAAACCTATCATGGCAACTTTTCTTCAAACAAATGTGTCTTCTTTGAACGCACAGAGGAGCTTGGCATCCTCAAATAACTTACTAGGCAGATCTCTGGAGCGTCTGTCCTCGGGCTTACGTATTAACAGCCCAAAAGATGATGCTGCAGGACTTCAAATTAGCAACCGCTTAAGCTCTCAAATTAATGGACTGACTCAAGCACAAAGGAATGCCAATGATGGTATTTCCTTCGCGCAAGTTTTAGAAGGCGCTCTTACAGAAAGTACCCATATTCTGCAACGAATGAGAACACTGACCATACAGTCCCTCAATGGCAGCAATAGTGATGCTGATCGAAACATTCTCGATGCCGAATATCAACAACTTGGGCTTGAAATTGATCGTATTGCCAACAACACCACCTTTGGCGGCATTGGGCCGCCCATGAATGGCACTATCACTAGCCTAAGCTTTCAAGTGGGTGCTAATGCAAACCAAACGGTTGATCTCAATATGGACAACATGACCACGGCCAGCATCATGGGTGGAGTCGGTGATATAAAAACCACCACAACGGCAAATACCGAATTACAGGTGCTGGATCAGGGTATAAAAAATGTTGACAGTTTTCGAGGAAGTTTAGGAGCCTTTCAAAATAGGATGAGTTCAACATTGAATAATCTGTCAAACATTTCAGAAAATGTCTCCTCGGCTCGATCCCGTATCCGTGATGCCGATTATGCATTGGAATCAGCAACCTTAGCTAAAAGCCAAATTCTAGAGCAGTCAGGTCTGTCTATATTCACCCAAGCTAACTCATCACCCCAAAGAATATTAACGCTTCTTCAGTAACCCATCATTTGTTGACACCTTCAAAACTTGTGCAAGGTGTTAACAAACAACGTCTGATACCGACAAAAACAATTCAGCCGTTACTTTTTCGTACAGGGTCTTGCTTTGATAAAGCACCCTCGACACAGAGATTAAATAGGAGCTACTATCCTCGTTTGGAAGAGATCAGCACCTCTCACAAACCAACGCGCCTTCTTTCCTGGCTTCGCCAGCTCGCATGGCGAAGCTTCCGCTGCTGCACTATCCAGTCTAAAGGCCGAGGTCTAAAAGCTGTCCTTGCTGGAAGATGCTGCACATCTTCTGATGTGATAAAATTAAATGACCTCATGTTACTATCAACACATTGAGGTTAAATAAGGCATAACTGATTTTGTGCTCAGAGTTGGAATGATAGCGACTCGTTCAGCGTTATCATCTTTTAATGTACCAAATTAATTACGAGAGTAGTAATTCAGTTCAGTTACTCTTTCATCGGAAATTTTTCCACATAAAGCGAGGAAGAAGGGAATGCAACATCTCCACCCAAAGAATGAATAATATTCAAGGTTTTCATTAGTACATCTTGCTTAACACTGTGGAAGAAAACCCAGTTCGTTGTTTTGGTAAAGGTGTAAATAAAAAAATCCAAGGAGGAGGGAGAAAATTGATTGAAATTAACAATTAAGGTTTGATTTTGGTCAATCTCATCATGTAGTTGCAGCATCTGTTTCACTTTGGAAATGATTTCAGGTAGTTTATTCGCGTCTTTATAGCGAACACCGATAGTTTCATAAATACGTCGATTTAACATTCTTGATGGATTTTCAACGGCAATACTCGTAAAAACGGCATTGGGTACATAGAGTGGGCGTTGATCAAAGGTTCTGATTCTAGTCTGCCGCCAACCAATATATTCCACACTTCCTTCAATAGAACGATCAGGAGATTTTATCCAATCACCTACTTTGAATGGACGATCAAGATAAATGGTTAACCCCCCAAAAAAGTTAGCCAACAAATCTTTAGCTGCTAAACCAACGGCTAAACCACCAATGCCTCCAAAAGCAATTACGCCCGTAATATCAATATTTAATGTTTGCAATACAGCCATCACAGCCGTAATCACTACCGATGCTCGAAATAATTTTGCAATGGCATTTATGGTTGTTGGATCATACTTATCAGCAATTTTAGGTTCAGTCACAAACTGATCAAGTAAGTTTTTCTCTGCGGCGGATATAAATCTAAATACAAACCAAGTAAAGATTACAACAAGAGAAATATCCCTAGTTTTATTTATCCATTTTAACATTACAGGACCGGCTTCAAAAGGTATAACAAGTGCAGAGATAGAAATACCGAGGACCCAGATCATCCATCCCACAGGGCCTCGCAAAGCCTCCCATAAAGCATCATCCCATAGAGTCCTAGTTCGCGTTAAGCTCTTAGCAAATCGGGCATGTACAATTTTCCAAAAAAAATTAATTGACAGTGTGATAAAAACAACTGCAAATAATTGCAATAACCAAGCACTTTCTGTTTGGGGATGGAAAAGCCAATTTTTTATATTGTCCCAATTCATTCTGATT
>PCTP01000189.1:0-14632 GCA_002770795.1 Gammaproteobacteria bacterium CG22_combo_CG10-13_8_21_14_all_40_8
ACATATATGGTCATTCCAACACTCTATGGCTTCCTTGACGCCCTCGCTTAAAAGCGCCTATTTTTGGTGCCATTCGGATTATCTTCCCTTTAATCAGTGTGATCCCACTTTCTTTCAAGTGGACGGGGTTTCCAGCTTCATTGGGCAAAAAAAATGCCGCTCAAGGAGCGGCATTTTTAGTGGTTTTTATTCTTAAGGTATCAATTAGAAGGTAATTGACCAAGAATCAATGTAACCTACGTCGCCGCGAGCTGCATCATAAACCTTTAGTTTCCATGTTCCATTACTTGCAGTGCCAGAAGCATTGACAGAGTAAGTATCGTGGATATCATTAGCAGATCCACCAGTTCTGTTTCTTAGCACGATTGAGGCACCAGATGGGGCCACTAAAGTTATCTTCAAGTCACCAACATAGGTGTGAATGATGTCGATAGATACACTAACAGTGCCTGAATCACCAGTTCTATCTACAGCTATGCTGCTAGTTGATGTTTTTCTATCATTGATACTAACATTAGTGCTATTGGTGTAAGTTCCGCCTGTTGGAGGAGGAGGTGGTGGTGGTGTACCGCCATCTGTATAAGCACCGACTAAATTAACACCAGAGAATGCTGCGTAACCATGAACCATCACATAATAGGTTCCAGCTTGAGCTGTGGTGATTGGGCAAGATTCAGTGTTTCCACTCACGTATGGACGGCAATCATAGCTAGAAGTCGTTGGCGCACTTCCAAACTTCACATACATATCCGCATCACCTGTTCCACCTGATAAGTTGAAGCTTAAGTCTGTGGCTCCAGCAGGAACAACCATGGTGTAGTTCAGATCAGCGCCAGTTGCAGCAGCTAGACCAGTAACAGCAACACCATTAGTTAATACGTTTCCGCCAGTTGGTGGTGGTGGTGGTGGTGGAGTTGTTCCGCCGCATCCGCTAGGAGCTGTTGAAGTAATTCCCACAGCAACCAAAGTAGCTTGTACATCAGCAACATTGAATCCAAAATCACAAGCTGCGGCTAATACACCGTTGCCTGATTGATTCCAAGTATCGTTCGCTGACCAATAAGTTTTATTGGCTTTTAAGTATACTTGGAAAGCTTTACGAGTTGTCCAACCAGCTGTAGTACCTAACAGGTAATAAGCTTTATTGTATACCCCAGAACTAAGATGAACATCCATCGTAGAAGTAAAGTTGCTTGCATGATCAATAGAACGTCCATCCTGAGTTGGGTTGTTCATATAACGTAACGCACCAGTACCCTTGAAGATTTGCTCGCCAACCAACCAGTCGTTAGAACCGTTTTGGAAATACTCAGCCGCTTCACCCGCCATATCAGAGAAAGCTTCATTCAAACCACCTGATTGACCAGAATAAGTCAAGTTAGAGTTTTGAGAAGTTACACCATGACTCACTTCGTGAGCTGACACATCAAGACTGACTAAAGGATAGAACGTGGTTGCACCGTCGCCAAATGACATACCAGTACCGTCCCAGAATGCATTTTCATAATTTGTGTTATAGTGAACGCGCATTTCCATCTGGAAAGTCAATGGTGAAGTGCCATCGATATCTTGATACAAACCAAAAATGGCATTACCAAATGCTTGCGCATCATTTTCAACACCAAATGCACCATTGACATCAGCAGGATCATAAGAACAACCAGAGAAGGTAACCAAAGTGCCACCAGTGGACTTATGGTTCATATTTAACGTTCTAACATTGGCGTTTGATAATGAACCACATGTAGATACATTATATGCAGGGAACTGTGTTCCATAGTTATACAAACCCGTTTTTTGATTTCCACCGGGGCCAGTGATAGTCGCAGTTTGTAAATTTTCCATTGAACTTAAGATTTCGCCATTCTGTGCATCTATATAAATAAGAGGACGAGTTGGGCCTTTAGGTGTTTCAGCAAAAAACTCAATGCGATGAGCCAGAGTTGCAGTACCATCTTGACCCATATAGATAACTAATTCAGATTTTTGATTACGAATGTTACTTTCTAAGCCAGGCTTTCTGACGAAAGAGTGACTCATAACACCTTGAGATTCCATAGCGGTAACCATCGCAGTTTTAGCACTAATAGATGGAATAACACTTGGAACATCCATTGCGATATCTGATACCGCAAAACCACTTGCACGTTTGAAGCTGCCATCACCATTGCGGTGAATAATAACAGTATCGCCATCAACTCTTACGCCTTTGTAATATTGGCTGTAACGAGTTGCATCTCCATATTCACGAAGAACTCTTAAGTCATTTTCAGACTGCAATCCTACTAATTGAGCAGGAGATGCTGCAGAAAAACTGGCAGAGTTAGCTTGTATTGTGTTATTTGAGTAATCATCACCCAAATAACTTTTTGTTGCTGCAGAGGCGCTAGCGATGCTTAAAACACCTAAAGCGACTGCGCTTAGCATAAATTTTGATTGCTTCATTATTTAATATAACCTTAGTTTATGGTTTTATTAAGGCAAGTGGTCCAAAATTGGCACTCCCCCCCCATCCTTATATTGAATTCATCCTAAACTCCATAACAAATTTCAGTCGACTCATACTTTTTTATTACTATTAAACAGACCGTGTTTTGTTATGATCAGGCCCAATTCCTATCCCGACTAGGTGAAAATAACCTATGTAAAAAAAAAATAAAACGGTAATATTACCGTTTTTTAGAAACCTATTGGAATATGTATATTCTCTTTTTTGATCTATTTGTAACAAAGTGTGAAATATGTAACAAAATTAACCTCAAAAATATGCCTGTTATTTGTACCAAAATCATCTAAACATCTACTATATATTGCAAGCTTGAGTAAGATGTTCTCTTGAAATAAAAGATCCAATTGTGAGCAGAAAGCCTTCTACCATTTGTTTATTACGGAAAATACCTTCTATTTTTATTTTTGCCAGTTAAGCCAGTTATTCTCAATTATTGAGAATAACTAAAAAGACAGATGACAACTCTCAGATGCCGACGAAACATCTATGACATATTTGTGAAATAATTCTTGAAAGAGGGGGTAATTGAAAAAGCAAGCAGAACAGCAGCTTAAAAATCGCTTATACAACAGCTAAATGGGCGAATACTAAGTGGGATTAAAGAGGGGTCATTGAAGTTCTTTTAATGAGAACTTCAAGCACAGTCGTAGATCAGTGGTGGATACATCAACCTGTCCTTAACCTCAGCTCCGCTTGTAAATTTAGCTTACCTTCAACATCCAATACTCCCACAGCATTTCCTTGATCGTGGGCTAATACCGCCACAGGTTCTTGGAATAAGGGACGTCGTAAGTAGATAAGGCTCCAACCAAAGCACTCCATTCGATGAAGTTCTGCAAGTTGGCTTTCATTTAAATACTTTCTCAAGTCTTGAGGAACTGCTTTAACGCCTTTACGCTTTTCGTACATTGTTTTTTCTCCCCTTTGTTACATTCCTTGCATTCATCTTAGCACAAAGTTAATCCCTAAAAACATAAGATTAAAATCATTTCAAACTTAAAAATAATTTTATTATTACTTATTTATACCCATATTTCCATATATCACCGCGAGCATGGGTGCGTAGCATCCGCATGCCTTGCCTAGTTAATTACGCTTACAAGCAGTGCGCGGTTATTCTAGCCCCCATGCTCCCGTGTGGGGATCCCTACCTTCGCAAACAATTGACTCCGTATGCATTGCCATGCAGGAGCATGGTAACGAGAATATACCCGTATTTCCATGTATCAGCGGTCTTTATATTGACTAAATCAACCAGCTAGAAGTATAAAATTAGTTGCCAGAATAATTCTCAGACCTAAATTTATCCCTACTCAGATTAAGTTTTTAATCTATGCACTTGCCTTACTACAGTTTTGATGGGTATTATCAATCTAATAATAATTAGAAATACGATTCAAATACCATGATTATCAAACATGCTTTTAATATTTTGTATTCCCCCTTAGATGAATGGAAAGATCTTTCCCTTAAAAATTCAAAAATTCTCGCGTTGTATTTTTTTTATATTATGCCAATGGCTCTGATCCCAACGGTCTCAGCAACTATAGGTGCATCCTACGTAGGCTGGAACATTCCTGGAGGCCCTATTACCAAATTAACTTTTGATAGTGCAGTAAGACTCTCTTCCATTGCTTATGTGGGTATTCTCTGTGCCATGGCTATTGCTGGATGGGTCATTCAATGGATGGCAAAAACATACGGGGGAAATGCTCATCTACATCGAGGGATAGCTCTAGTAACCTATAGCGCTACTCCTTTGTTTTTGGTGGGTTTTCTAGGATTGTACCCAGTATTATGGGTTGATATGCTGTTTACCCTTTTAGCTATCGCTTTATCCATCAGAATACTTTTTATTGGCGTACCCATTATGATGGAAACAGATGAAGCCAAAGGTTTTTTATATGCTAACTCCATATTGACCATCGGCATGGTAATGCTTATCGGACTATTGGTCATCACGGTGCTTTTTTGGGGAAACGGTATACTACCCATTATCATGCCCGGTAGCCATTGAGATAAAAGAGGAAACTCAATAGGGTGTTGTTGCGTTTTTTATCCTGATGTATCGTTAAAACTACTTAAGTTAAAAACCATACACCACATTAAAAGATGTGATTGTATCTGTTGCCTTTTTATCGTCTGGTGCATTTGAAGTGTTTTTAACATTGAAATTGAATCGAACAGACAAGGACGAAGTTAATTTACTGACCAAGCCTACATCAAAAAAGGTGATAGTTTGCTGAGAGCCATTATCCATAGATAAATTAGCACTTAGTTTAGTGGCTTCGGTAAAGATATATTGGGATTTTGCCCCAATATGAAGTATAGCTTCTTGCTCATTTCCGCCTTGATCGAGTTTGCTGTAACGATAACCTGGTCCAGAATCTGCGGAAAGTTTGAATTTTTTTTCATCATAAAAATTCTTGCCATAACCCAACACTGCGGTAGATTGATAATCAAATCCACTAAATTTATCTATTTCATGAGAAACAGCACCAAAGAAATAAGCCCCAGTCTGTAGTTTTCTATCAGATTGAAAATTCATCAAATAACGTTCAACCGTGTTTACTCCATCAGCGTCTGCTTTATTCGCCTCTAATCTAAGTTGATGACGCCATACAGCTCTATCATCAATTAGAGCAATTTTAGCCGCTGAATTACTATTATCACTGTTTCCTTTAGTGACAACAAAACCAAATTCGATTTCACCAGTAAATCCTTTCGCTTCTTTGGATTTTTCGGCAGAATTTGCTTCGGCTCTTTCTTGGCCAGATTCAAAAATAGAACCAATATCAAGAGAACGGGCTAATACCGTCGTAGACAATAAAGAGCTTAAAGTCAGAGCGAAGACTGGCGTAAATTTTTTCATTTTGTCAAGTTCCTAATTTTTTAAATTTTTTCAAAAAGGTAATTCATAGATTTAAATAAAAGGACTCAGCTTTATTTGTTTCTCGAGCACATCATACAAATTGAATCTATTGGTGTAAAGTAGATTGCCAGACTTAATTCCCTACACTAGCAATAAACTTTGTTAGAGTAATCCTATCACTTGTCGTTTTATTCTATTGCTTCTTTGTTGTTAGTTTGCTGAAGAAATCTTTGCGCCTGACAAAAGCAGTTGAACCAATGGGATTCATATTGGTTTTTATAAAATTGTTGCGCCTCAACGCGTCCAGATAAATCTGTTTGAAATGTCCATTCAGCGATAACAGCTTGAATCTTCTCTTTAGGAAAAGGTAAAATCTGATGAGGATGAACTAATCCTAAGCGCAGATACTCAGAGAATTGTTGATCAACTTCTTGCAAGGTCAACGCTTTAGTCACAGCATAATGTTCTATAGCTTGAGGATCAATTATCTGAGGTAAATCCAGCAATACATGCTTCAGTTCAGTGCATTTTTGATCTTTATACTGTTGAATTAAACCGAATATTTCATCAGCATATTTCTGAGCTCTCATCTTTCCCATACCTTCAATCACTGATAGTTGAGAAATATTTTGAGGCATTTTTTCGACTAACTGTTGTAATGTTTCATCAGAAAAAAGTTGATACTGATACAAGCTCAATTTTGTTGCCAAAGCAGATCTTAAGCTTTGTAGTTTTTTATAAAGTGGGTGATTTTTATATTCGTCTTGATATTTATGAGAAAAGAAGTCCTGAGTGGTAAAATATTTTAACCCGGATTGGTGCAAAGTCTCTTCACCTTTTAATAAAGCTTTGCAACTGGGGGCTAGCTTGATCAACTCACAATACTCTCCCTGAAAACAAACAGCCCCCTCTAGAATCAATTTCCAAAAAACACTGCGCCAATAATCTGTTGACTGTTCTGCGCCCAATCCATAGACAGATAGAGATTGATAAGCAATTTCATCCTTATTGCCATTTTTACCCTCCAATGGAAGCGCCATAGAGTTTGAGAGTTTTTTACCACGCAATATTTTAATAATAGAATCTACGCCTAATTGCCCTTTACAATGATGTACCGCAGATAATGCTTTTCTTGCATCCTCAGTTATCTCCGTTGTTTTTTTAATAAAAAAACAATTATCGCATTGATGACAAGTACAATCTTGACGTTGATGTTTGGGAGAGTAATACTCGAAAAGCTTTTTACGCCGACATTGATGATCCAGTATATAATCCATCATGTTGTGCAATTGTTGTAATTCAAATTGGCGTTTCTCTTCAAAAGTTTCCTCGTTCAAAATCCAACTTAATCGACGCTGATAATCTCTTAACCCAAATAGCATCCAAACATCAGCCTCTTGACCGTCACGCCCTGCTCTACCAGTTTCTTGAAGATAAGCGTCTAGGTTTTGAGGTAAGCCCATATGTGCCACAAATCGTACATCTGGTTTATTAATGCCTAATCCAAAGGCAACTGTTGCAACAATCACTGAGGTTTCATCAGTCATAAAGCGTTGCTGAATCTTCCAGCGATCCGACGCCTCAATGCCTGCATGATAGGATTCACAAGCAATATTTTCAGCGCTTAAAAATAACTGTAACTCTTCAACTTGCTTGCGGGTAGAACAATAAACGATACCACTATGACCTTTATGGCGACATAAAATAAACTCTAATAACTGTTTATTGCCTCTTTGTTTGGGTTGAACCCAATAAATGAGATTATTTCTATCTATATCTTCATCATAGATTTGTGCATCTTCAAGGGATAACTGCTGAATGATCGCTTCACGACATTGCTGTGAGGCCGTCGCTGTCAATGCTATTCTCGGAATGCGTGGAAACTCCGTGGCTAATAGATTAAGCTGCTGGTATTCTGGTCTAAAGTAATCACCCCAGCTCCAAATACAATGAGCCTCATCAATGGCAAATAAGGCAATATCAATCTCATGGAGTTGTTGTAGGGTAGAATGACTCATCAATTTTTCAGGGGAAAGATATAGAATATCTAAGGCTCCCATTTTGAGCTGCTGTTCAATTTCTTGTTGTTGTTGCCAACTTTGCCCTGTATACAGACAGGCAGCAGCGACGCCAAGTTGCTCCAATTCAGTGACCTGATCTTTCATCAATGCAATCAAAGGTGAAATAACAATACCCACCCCATCTCGCAGCAAACTGGGTAGCTGGTAACAAAGAGCCTTCCCAGAACCCGTAGCCATTACCACCATAGCAGAGCAACCTTTTACAAGTTGTTCAATAATTTCTCGCTGATGCCCTCGAAATTGATGAAATCCAAAAACATTGTGTAATGTGCAGTCAAGTGGTTGGGTCATATAAAAAAGTGATGTCCTGTGATGCTAGAGTAATTTACTCAGCGAGCTCTATCTTCTAGTTCAAGAGAATGTATAATACCTATTAATCAATCAAATTTCTTGTCATTTAATGCCTTTTGACAAAGAGTAGAATCATTTAGGATAACCATGCATAAATCATCTGGCCGCTGGCAATTAGGATTATCCTTGGCTCTGGTCACCACTATTTTGTGGGGGTTATTACCCATTGCATTAGATGCCCTTTTAAAAAAAATGGATCCTTGGACTATTACTTTCTACCGATTTTTTGGTGCTGCGCTGGTAATAGGCCTCTATTTATTTGCCAAAAACAAATTGCCTCAACGATCTCTTCTGAATAAACGATTGGTGATTTTATTCTCAATTGCTACTATCACACTCTGTGCTAATTATGTTTTTTTTATTATGGGATTAAATTTAGCAAAACCTGCCACAACCCAGGTGATGATCCAGTTAGCCCCCATGATTTTACTATTTGGAGGCTTGGTGATTTTTAAAGAAACTTTCAGCCGTTTGCAATGGATAGGATTTATTATTTTTTTCATTGGACTGCTGTTGTTTTTTAATCACCGAATCACTCAGTTATTTACAGCCCGGGGAGATTATTCCACAGGGGTTTTTTATATTTTTATTGCCGCCATCACTTGGGCTATCTACGCCTTAATTCAAAAGCAATTACTGCAATATTTTTCTGGACTGGCCATTATTTTCATCATTTTAACAATGGGTTCACTGCTATTTTTCCCTGTTGCAGAAATCACACAAATAAAACAATTGGATGCATTCCATCTATTTTTATTGTTTTTTGCCAGCATGAATACAGCTATCGCCTATGGTGCATTTGCAGAAGCACTACAACATTGGGAAGCCTCACGCGTCAGTGCTGTCTTGTCATTGACACCCATTATCACAGTCACTCTTCTCCATGTACTCTCCAACCATTACCCTCAATGGTTTCAGTTTGAAGCTTTGAGTCAACTCACTATTTTAGGTATGTTGGTTGTGGTGCTAGGCTCAATGTTAACGGCCTTAGGGCGAGCCAAGGCCAAAAGCAAATTAACCCTAGAACAAGTTCCCCTTATTGCAGAATAACCGAAGCTTGGAGAAAAACTATGGATGATAGCAACATCCAACAATTTTTTGATCAACAGCATGTTTGGCATCCCTATAGTGCTATTCCACCCACAATAGCGCCATTGTTAGTTGAATCAGCCAAAGATTGTGTTTTACTTTTAGACGATGGCACAGAACTGATCGATGGCATGGCCTCTTGGTGGTCGGTGATCCATGGTTATAATCATCCAAAATTAAATCTCGCTCTTAAAAATCAAGTGGATAAAATGTCCCATGTGATGTTTGGAGGACTCACTCATCAACCCGCCATTGAGCTTTGTCAATTATTAATAGGCATCACGGCGTCTTCTCTGGATAAGGTCTTCATAGCTGACTCAGGTTCTGTAGCCGTAGAAGTTGCCATGAAAATGGCCATACAATATTGGCACTCTTTAGATAAACCTCAACCCGATAAAACGCAGTTTCTTACCATAAAACAAGGTTATCATGGCGATACGATTCATGCGATGTCGATCTGTGATCCAGATAATGGTATGCATCAAATATTTGGAAATATGGTGGCACAACAATATTTTTGTGAAGCCCCCAGTCTTTGTACGAAAGAAAATTGGTTTAAACAAAGTATTCAACCAGAAATTGAAGCCTTCCACCAGCAAATCCAACAACATCATCAACATCTCGCGGCTGTTATTCTTGAACCTGTTTGCCAAGGTGCCGGTGGTATGCGTTTTTATTCTCCCGAATTTTTAATTGAAGTTGAAGTGCTATGTAAACAATATCAAGTACTGTTAATTTTCGATGAAATCGCCACTGGATTTGGGCGCACAGGACAACTTTTCGCCTACGAACACACCCAACACAATGGAAAAATGGTTGTACCCGATATTCTCTGTGTAGGAAAAGCACTAACAGCTGGCTACATGAGCTTAGCGGCTGTTTTAACTTCAAATGCCATTAGTCAAACCATCAGCCAAGGGCCCGTTAAAGCCTTTATGCATGGCCCCACTTTCATGGGAAACCCTTTAGCCTGCGCTGTAGCCGTGGAAAGTATCAAGTTATTATTGGCCTCTGATTGGAAAACCAATATTGCACGCATTGAATCCCAACTCCTCAATTATTTATCCCCTTTAAAGCAAAATCCATTGGTTAAAGATGTTCGGGTTCTAGGTGCCATTGGCGTGGTTGAACTCCATCAACCCGTTGATATGCAAAGAGCTACAAATTACTTTAAAGTACAAGGTGTCTGGTTACGCCCTTTTGGAAAGTTAATCTATATGATGCCCCCCTATTGCATCAGTGACACTGAAATTCAACAAATTTGTACCGCCATTAAAGGTTATCTGCAGCAGATATAACAAGCTCGCTCAGTATAAAAGAAAAGATCAGAATAGTGGATAGTCATCCATGATAAGAAAACTCTCTTCACTTTAACCAAGAGGCCCCAAACCTTACTTCCTTATTCACAACCAACGAAACACAAATCATCCCGTACAACTACTCCTTCCACAATGAGCTATTTCGCCATTTAATTTTGTTAAATTGGGCTACCCCATCAATTGACGGGGATGGTGTTAACCCTGATGGCTACGAATTAACTGGGAGTAATTTATTATCTAATAATTTCTTTGTAACCGCTGGATACACAGATGTTCGTGATCAGGTTAATTTTTTTGGATCGAATGTTCAATTGGAGTTAAAAGCAGAATATAACTACAGGGATGTTGATAATTCTCTCTCCTCTCTTATTATGGGTGCAGATTACGAATTCGCTCAAAACTTTTCAGCCTATGCTGATGCAAAGTTTACTGAAGATAGTGATAAAGCCTATTCTGTAGGTGTTCGCTACGCCTTCTGAAAAGTTTCCAAATAAAAAGCCCAGAAAACTGTTTTTTTATTTGAACAAATGCCTTTGATTCAAATGCTAATCTTGCTTTCGAGTAAATAACCATTCTGTTTCAGTCGATTGTTCTTTATTAAATACATATCCCTCTAGATTAAATTGTTGGAGTTGTTGTGGTTCTGATACCTGATGCAAAGCTGCGTAACGAACCATCAAACCACGCGCTTTTTTGGCAAAGAAACTAATGATCTTATATTGACCATTTTTCCAATCCTTAAAAACAGGAGTGATAATTTTACCATTAATTTTTTTATAATTAATGGCTGAAAAATATTCCTTGGATGCCAAATTGATAAGATATGGATTTTTTTGTTTTGAAAGAACTTGATTTATTTTATCTGTTAGCATAGAGCGCCAGAAAGCATAAAGATTATCACCTTGAGAGTTTTTAAGTTTTGTTCCCATTTCTAATCTATAGGGTTGCATTAAATCTAAAGGTTTAAGTAAGCCATAAAGCCCTGATAAAATTTTGAGCTGTTGCTGCAGATAATCTAGTTGCTTTACATTGAGAGTTTCTACATCTAGCCCCACATAAACATCACCAGTAAAAGTAAAAATCGCTTGCTTAGCGTTAGATGAGGTGAAAGGTTGTTGCCAATGTTGAAATCTCGCTGCATTTAACGCAGCCAGCTTATCACTGATCCCCATAAGTTTTGACAACTCTAACGGACTTAACGCTTTAGCAATGTCTATGAGTTGTTGTGAATAGTCTAAATACTCTGGATAACTCTCAGTTTCAACGGGAGACTTGCTATCAAAATCTAGGGATTTAGCCGGAGAAATTAACATTTGCATAGACACAGACCTAATTTTTATTTGTTCGAACTAGAATTATACAGAATTCTTTCAATGTTTGAATTCTTTGTTGTGTGACAGGCTTCACAGTATTTTTTGTAACAAGTTGTTACATTTGGCCATGCTTTTTATGGCGTATTACAAACCCCATCATAAAAAGTCTGAATTTCTTTGTAAATAGCAGCAGAAAAACAATAAAAAACTCGATAAAGATAAGATGAAATTTTGCTAAATTTTGACTAATAACACTAGATTACAATCAACTGTATAGCCAGGAAAGCTAAAATACATACTCATTGATTATTCTATTGGCCAAAGATGAATTACATCACTGAACAAATCTCAGAGTTCTCCTGTTTACTTAGGATATTTTACTGACAAACACTTAATGTAACAGTGAGGTAAATCCTATGGCTACTCAATTAACCCCTCAGGATCGTGTTGTTATTGACGATATCTTTGAATCTGCCAAGAGACAGTTTGGCGGAACTCAACAGTTATTTGCAGCTCCTTTGACTTTTTCGGATGATCAGGGCGGTATAAAATTCCAATTCCCTGAATGGATGACCAGTATTCGTCAATATCTCATCAGCCAATATGGAGAGAGAGAAGCTGGCACACTGATGTTGGATCTGATGTCAGAATGGATATCTTTGAGTCTAAATACAAGTGCAGTGATAGATCAAACACCATCTGTATCCCCTTCTACTAACTTAAATCCCATAAATACTGTACCGAGGGTTATTACCTCAAAACGGCTTTGGGTTTCTTAACTTCATTTTCAAATAAAGGCTGTTACTCCACTCTGTCACTGTCATTCTCACTCAATCTTCACAAAAGATTGAGTGAGATAATTCGATTTAATTAAGGCAATATAAAGATGTTATCACCAAATTGTGAATATTTACTTGATTCACTTGAAGAAGCCTTATAGATTTAGGATCTATCTATTGACTGAGGTTCCATTCTTATGGTTTTATCCAAACAACTGCGTCCGTTTCCTTGGTTTGCCATAGTACTAAGTTATACGAGTCTATTACCTAGTTCTTTTTCAGCAACGCCAACAGCTTCTGCCTCTACAACAAATAACATTCTCAAACAACAAATAAAACAATCCCCTTTTATCCAACAAAGTAAACTCAAAGAAATCACTCTATCCAACAACCGACCTAGTTTTCTTTGGCTTAACAGTGAATCCCTCACCCCATTTGATCCTTATGCAATACATTCCATCAACATTCCTCAATCAATCACTGATCAAGTTCAACAACTATTATCCCAATTAGCATCATTTTACAAATTCACTCCAGAAGCGATTGCTGCGATCACTGTTTCCAGAATACACAACACAGGAGAAGGTGCTATTGTTATTGAATTACAACAACAATTTGACAATAAATTCGTTGTTGCCAAAAGAATGTCTCTTATCCTTAACCAAAAATTTCAACCTATCGCATTAAGTGGCATGTTAGCTTCAAATGCACCGGTGGCATCCAAGTTATTTATTAACGAGAACCAAGCATTGAACATAGCCTACCATAATCGTATGAGAACGGCTTTAAACTCGGTTATCCTACCTAGTTGGCAAGAAAACATCGCAACCGCGAAATCAATACAAGAAACTTTGGGTTTTAAACACTACGTTTTGGGCGATACCAAATCCTTCAATTCACAAAACCCAGCAAGAATCAGAGCAGTCTGGGAGCTTAATAGTGATAATTTGCTTGAGCCTGCATGGCAAGTCGAAATGCCTACTTCTGATAACACTAAAATGAGTTTAGACAGTTACCTCATCTCAGCGCATGGTGAAATTATCAATAAAAAAACGCTCACCAAAAATGCTGATTTTAATTATCGGGTATGGGCACAAACTGGTAATGATCACCATCCTTCGCAAGGACCTCAGGGAGATGATTTTTTTCCACACCCCACTGGCGTACCCGATGGAACAACTATTGTTCTTGGATCACCTTCTCTTATTCGTCTAAATTCCGCTAATTTTTCAAGGCAAGACCCTTGGTTAGCCAATAATGCCACTAGCACCAGTGGTAATAATATTATGGCTTATACAGATTCTGTCGAACCTACAGGGTTAACAGCCAACTCAATCGATCATTTAGCCAACACGACCTCTAGTACAACCTTTGATTATAGCTATAACTTCAATATTGCCCCCGAAACCTCCACCTCAACTCAAAATGCAGCATTGGTTCAAGCATTCTATGTCACCAATTTTCTACATGACTGGCTTTACGATTCCGGCTTTAATGAAGCATCAGGCAATGGGCAAGTCAATAATTTTGGTCGTGGTGGATCGAATGGCGATCCTGTATATATTGAAATACAAGATTTTGAAAAAAGAAACAATGCACAAATGACGGTTCCCTCAGATGGAAGTAGTGCCACCATGGAGGTGTTTTTATGGGATGGTCCATCAATACATCAGGTAGAAATTATTGAACCCAGCAATCTGACGGCTGTATTTGAAACAGGCGCAGCTCAATTTGGCCCGAATAACTTTGATATCCAAAATCAATTGGTTTTAGTTGAAGATGGTATTGTGGATACGACTCTTGATGATCCCAGTATTCATGATGGCTGTGAAGCCTTTACCAATGGCGCTCAAATGGTAGGAAAAATTGCGGTCATTGATCGTGGCGCCTGTTTTTTTGTGGATAAAATATCAAGGGCAGAGGCAGCAGGCGCTGTGGGTGTCATCATTATCAACCAAAAGCCCGATGGCGTACTCAATATGGGGGGGGGAGAAAATCCTCCTGTAATCAATATCCCTTCTCTTATGATTTCCAAAGCCGATGGAGACCCCATCAGAACTGAACTGGAAAACCAAACATTTATCACAGCTAATTTATTTAGGCAAACCGACGTTGATCATGATGGAGCATTAGATAACGCCCTTCTCGCACATGAATGGGGGCATTTTGTGAATAATCGCTTGGTGAATATTGGCTCTGGCACTCAAGCAAATGGCATGGACGAAGGCTGGTCTGATTTTTTGGCTCTGTTATTTTTGGTCAATGAATCAGATATTGATAATATTGATGGCGCATTCCCAATGAGTGCCTTTGCAAACA
>PCTP01000189.1:14646-21564 GCA_002770795.1 Gammaproteobacteria bacterium CG22_combo_CG10-13_8_21_14_all_40_8
AGCTATTATGGTATTCGACGCATGCCCTACTCGAGCGATATGAATAAAAACGTACTGACTTTTAAACATATTGCAGATGGCACGCCCATTGAAAATATCGAAAATATTGCTTTTGGAAGTGATGGCTTGAACAATAGTGAAGAACATTCCACGGGTGAAGTATGGGCCAGTATGTTATGGGAAGGCTATGTCGGGCTCATTAAAGACCCACGTCATAGTTTTACACATGCACAATCACTAATGAAAAACTACCTCATTGCCTCTCTTAAAGCCACACCAGATAACCCCAGTTTCGTCGAAGCCAAAGAAGCGCTATTAGCCGTAGTTCAGGCTTCAGATGCCCAAGATTATCAAATTTTCTTAGAAGGATTTGCTAAAAGAGGAAATGGAATAGGCGCTATCGCCCCCAATAAAAATACCACAACCAATGTTGGTGTGGTAGAAAGTTTTGCTAATGGTCACAACTCGTTAATTGCAGATGCTGGCGCAGATATCAGTGCTACCGAGGGAACTACAGTGGAATTAGATGGATCATCCTCAGTGGATCAAGATGGTCATATAACGACAGTGCTATGGACACAAACAGCCGGAATGCCGGTTGCCATCCAAAATGCAGATCAATTAATCGCCTCATTTAGCGCGCCTGAAGTTACTTCTATAGCAACACTGTCCTTTAGATTAACCATTACCGATGATAGCGGAAATACCGCTGCAGATAATCTGATTGTAACCATTAATGACAACACTCCACCTCCACCGCCAACGCCAAGCTCAAGTGGTGGTGGCGGTGGTGCTACAATGTTCTGGTTTTTGGGCTTGTTACTGCTAAGAGTACTCAAAGTTAAATCTGTTTCCTCTTAATATATTTAGCAAAAAAAACCTGCAACATGTGCAGGTTTTTTAACGATTATTCCAAAATCACATAAGTGCTTCTTGATCTGCGCCTTCTTTTTCTAATTGAGGAGGCATTAAATCTTCTCTGCTAACCCCCAAATAGAGAGCCAAAGTGCTTGCTACATAGATAGATGAGTATGTACCAATCATAATACCAATCAACAATGCGCTGGAAAAACCATGGATAGTTTGCCCGCCCCATACAAACAAGGCAAATAATACGAACAAGGTAGTGCCAGAAGTAATTAATGTTCTGGTTAAGGTTTGATTTAAGGAACGATTAACAACGTCACCTGGCGTACCCTTACGGATTTTTAAAAAGTTTTCACGAATACGATCATAAACCACAATGGTATCGTTTAATGAGTAACCAATAACGGCCAAAATTGCCGCTAATACGGTGAGATCAAACTCTAAATGAAGTAAAGAGAACATACCAACGGTGATGATAACGTCATGAGCCAATGCTGCAACCGCACCGACAGAGAATTTCCATTCAAAACGTACAGCAACATAGAGCATAATACATATCAGCATAATAACCACCGCTAAGATGCCTTGCTCCGTCATTTCATCACCAATCGCTGGATGAATAATTTCTGTTTCTTTAAGTTTCACTTTTGTTCCATCAGCAGACAATATATCCATAAGATTTTTAGATAAGTTCTCGGTTTCCTGTCCTTTTAAAATGGGTAATCGTATCTTAACCTCATCATTACTTCCGAAGGTTTGAACCACAGCTTTTTCTATTCCATTGGTTTCAAGCTGTTGACGAATTTTGGGTAAATCTGCATCTTTTTCAAATTGCACTTCTATCATAGCTCCACCAGTGAAGTCTAATCCAAAATCCAATCCATTTTTAAATAAAGATCCCACGGAAATCAAAATAAGTAACAGAGAAAAACCAAGCGCTACTTTGCCAACTTTGAGGAAATCTAAATTCAGTCTTTCGCTTAATAATGTCATGACAGTCTCCTAAATTGACAAAGATTCAACTTTTCTACCACCATAAATCGCATTAATCAAAGCACGACTCGCTATAATAGCAGTAAACATTGAAGTGATAATACCGAGAGCTAATGTCACAGCAAAACCCTTGATTGTGCCTGTTCCAATGGCAAACAAAATAACTGCAGCAATTAATGTGGTGATGTTTGCATCCATGATGGTGCTAAAGGCGCTATCATAACCATTATGGATTGCGCGTTGTACACCACTTCCTCCAAGCAACTCCTCTTTAATCCTTTCAAAAATCAGCACATTGGCGTCAACCGCCATACCCACTGTCAATACAATACCAGCAATACCAGGTAAGGTTAAGGTCGCATCTAATAAGGACATTAAAGCCACCAATAACACGATGTTAATCAGAAGCGCCAAGTTGGCTATCAGGCCAAATACTCGGTAATAAATCAACATAAAGCCTAGCACCATTGCCATACCAATTTTCATGGCCACAATGCCTTTATCAATATTTTCTTGACCTAAACTAGGTCCAATGGTGCTTTCGCTGACAAATTTAAGCGGAGCAATCAAAGCGCCCGCACGAATTTTCATCACAAGATTGGTGGCCTCGTCAACACTATCAAGCCCAGTGATTTCAAAGTGACTGCCCAGTGTTGAACGAATGGTTGCGACACTAATCACCTTCTCAATCTTGCTGAGCTTATCTTTAGGTTTCATCACACCATCAACTTCTTCATATTCAGTTTTATATTCTGTGAAAAGTACGGCGAGAGGTTTTCCCACGTTTTGCCCACTAATGGTCGACATACGTGAAGCACCTTTTGAATCAAGTGCAATATTTACCTTAGGCGCACCATTCTGATCCACACCAAAACTTGCATTCGATACATTAAGCCCTTTTACCACCACACTCTTTTTTAACAAAATTGGCATGCCATTTTCACGATGATATAACTCAGCATCCGGAGGTACTCTGCCATTAAGTGCGGCCTGAAGATCTGCAGATTGATTTTGTAATCTAAATTCCACAGAAGCCGTCACACCAATAATTTTTTTAGCTTGTGCAGAATCTTGAACGCCAGGTAGCTGTACCACAATTCGGTTCAAACCTTGACGTTGAATATAGGGTTCAGCAACACCTAGTTCATCGACACGATTTCTTAAAATCGTAGTGTTTTGTTCAACGGCATAATCTCTAATTTCTTTGAGTTTCTTCTCGGAAACTCGACTCTTAATGGTATAGAAAGCCCCTTGTTGTTGTGCAATGGAAATTAAGCCTGGGAATTGAGTTTCAACCACATTTAACGCTTTATCTCGAGTATCTGCATCACGAAACAACAACACCATGCCACCATTTTTAACAGATTCAATTCTTGAATAACGAATTTTCTTTTCCCTTAATGTGGTTTTCATATCATCCACATACTGTTGTTCGCTTTTCTCCACAGCCACATCCATATCCACTTCCAGCAAGAAGAAGATACCGCCACTTAAATCAAGACCTAATTTCATGGGCGCGGCGTGCAGTGCGGCTAACCAATCTGGAACAGAGGTCGCCATATTAATAGCAACCACATAGTCCTGCCCCAACAATTGACTGGCCACTTCTCTGGCTGTTGCTTGATCGGTTTGGTTATTTAAACGAATTAAAATATTGCCCTTTGTTTCTATTGCAACAGATTTTGGAATAATATTTTTATCTTTTAGTCCCTTTTCAATTTTATCGACTATAGCCTGACTAATGGGTGCAGTACTATCAGCAGAAATTTGTACTGCTGGGTTATTAGGATACAAATTAGCCAAGGAATAAATAATTCCCACCACTAACAGGATTAATACCATCATATTTTTCCAAATAGGATAAGTATTCATAGTGCGTTGTGTTTGATTAAAAAACATATCAATTATCCAGTTAAATTTGCTTCAATATTTATTGATCATAAAGCGCAAATGATGAGGTGAGTTATTGAATTAAGCTTTCAAAGATTTAATGGTACCTTTGGGTAAGGTACTGGCAATCATGCCGCGTTGTACAACCACTTCAGTGTTTTCTGCAATTTTCAACACCACAAGGTTCTCGTTCAACTTGACTATTTTTCCCAAAAGTCCACCATTCGTGGCGACTTCATCACCTTTCTCTATGGCATCCAACATGGCTTTATGTTCTTTCGCTCTTTTACTTTGAGGTCTAATAAGGAAAAAATAAAACACCAAACCAAAAACCAGGAAAATTCCTATTTGAGCCATACCACCACCTTGAGCTTGTGCTGGTTCACCCGCAGCCATTGCATTACTAATAAACATTTATCATACCTCTAGAAAAATCAAAAAGAATACAGGGAAAAATTCGTCTATCGTCGGCTTTGATTTGTTATTCTTTATTCTTGGCCACTTCAGCGAATTGTTTCATAGTTAATTTATTAAGATTGGAAAAGTCCAATCCATTTTATGACTAAAATCTCTACTTTTTTCAGAACAATCTTGTTATTGGGTCAAACTAGGCGTTTTCAAGCCCCTTTTTGCATAGAACTCGTCAACAAAGGCGCACAATGTACCTGTTTCTATGGCATTACGCAAACCCGCCATGAGTCTTTGGTAGTAGCGTAAATTAGCAATAGTGGCTAATCGTGCCCCTAGGATCTCATGACACTTATCTAAATGATGCAAATATGCCAAACTGTATTGAGTACAGGTTTCACAATCACATTCTGGATCGAGTGAACCCGTATCCGTTTTATATTTTGAGTTACGAATTTTAACCACACCGGTGCTGGTAAAATAATGCCCATTTCGAGCATTTCGAGTCGGCATTACACAGTCGAACATATCAATACCGCGTCTAACGGCTTCGACTAAATCCTCAGGCTTCCCCACCCCCATTAAATAGCGAGGTTTATCTTTTGGCATATCTGGCTCAAGGTTATCGATCACTTTGAGCATTTCGTCCTTAGGTTCACCTACAGATAATCCGCCAATTGCATAGCCATCAAAACCGACCTGAGTAAGACCTTGTAAGGAACGAGTTCTTAAATCACCATACATGCCACCCTGAACTATACCAAAGAGGGCAGAAGGGCTATCTCCGTGAGCATTCTTTGAGCGCTCCGCCCAGCGCAAGGATAACTCCATAGATTCGCGCGCTTGTTGATGGGTTGCTGGGTAAGGCGTACATTCATCAAATATCATCACAATATCTGAGCCCAATTCTTTTTGTACTTTCATGGAGGTTTCAGGATCCAGAAAAACTTTAGATCCATCTTTAGGAGAGCGAAACTCTACACCTTCTTCGGTGATTTTGCGCATCTTGCCTAAGCTGAAAACTTGAAACCCACCAGAGTCTGTCAGGATTGGGCCTTTCCATTGCATAAAATCATGTAAATCACCATGAGCCTGAATGACCTCAGTGCCTGGTCTTATCATCAGGTGGAAAGTATTACCCAATACAATTTCAGCCCCAACTTGCCTTAATTCAGAAGGCGTCATGGCTTTAACTGTTCCATAAGTGCCAACAGGCATAAAAGCAGGGGTTTCAACCGTGCCATTGGCAAATGTCATGCGTCCACGTCGAGCCGCACCATCTGTGGCAAGTAATTCGTATTTCATGCAATAACCTTCTTAAAATCAAACTTCATCATCTTGCCAAGCAGCCTATCCAATCAACATGGCATCACCATAACTATAAAAGCGGTATTGGTTTTCGATAGCTTGCTGATACGCCTGCATAACGGCTTCTTTACCTGCTAAAGCACTCACTAACATGATCAAGCTGGACTTGGGTAAATGAAAGTTAGTGAGTAATTTATCAATCACCTTAAATTGATAGCCGGGATAGATAAAAATATGGGTATCACCCTGGTAGGGCTTGAGTTCACCAGATTGAGCGGCCGTCTCTAAACAGCGCACACTGGTGGTCCCTATCGCGATAACACGCCCACCTTTTTGACGAGTCTTGGCGACCTGCTGACAAAGTTGCTCGCTCACTTCTATATATTCAGAATGCATTTGGTGTTTGGTGATATCCTCAACGCGTACTGGCTGAAAAGTCCCAGCCCCAACATGTAGAGTCACAAAGCCCAGATCCACACCCTTCTCAACTAGAGCCTGCAATATTTTTTGATCAAAATGCAAACCTGCTGTAGGTGCTGCCACAGCACCCTGTTCTTTGGCGTAAACGGTTTGATAACGCTCTTTATCAAGCATTTCATCTTCACGTTCTAAATAGGGAGGTAAAGGCATATGCCCTTGAGTTTCAACTAAATCCAACAAGGAAAGTTCAGAAGATGATTCCAATTTAAATAAATCGCCTTCTCTTCCCAATACTCTCAATTGAGCATTCTCTGCAAAATTAAGTAAGCTACCTTCTGGAACTTTATTACTGGCTCGAACATGGGCAAGACAATGATTGGGATCGACGATACGTTCGATCATGACTTCAACCTTACCACCAGATTCTCGATGCCCTAATAATCTTGCGGGGATGACTCGAGTATTATTGAAAACGAATAAATCCCCAGATTGAATGAAATCAATCAGCTGATTAAATTGATGGTGGGCTATAGCCCCATTCGCACGATTCAAACACAGCATCCGACTCGAAGTTCTTTCGGGTAAAGGGTATCGTGCTATTAATTGCTCAGGTAAATGATAGTCAAAATCGCTGGTTTTCATGGTTCGAGAACAGGGGAATTTGTTCTAAGTTACCCCTAACAATCCGCTCAGTCTAAATAGGGGCATGATCATACTCGAAAATGAATTATATTTCACTTAATATCCGTTTCCAGTCGTTATTATCTGCCCCCTTTAAAAGAGCTAACGAATAAACATATGATCACAATGAGAGAAAAAAGGATGATACTATAAATTTTGCCATAAAGACCCCTAGGAGCCTGTCCGAGAATAGCGATCGTAGCGAGGGCAAGTCTGTTTGAGTCAGATTTTTCGATGGATTGAGGCGAATAGTCACTCTATATAACGAAATTCATCGGAAAATCTGGCCAATCAGGCTTGGCCGCAGTAGATCAGTCTATTCTCGGACAGGCTCCTAGGAGCCTGTCCGAG
>PCTP01000112.1 GCA_002770795.1 Gammaproteobacteria bacterium CG22_combo_CG10-13_8_21_14_all_40_8
CCTGCACAGCAGAATAATAATGAACATCGTTTACGACGCCAGAGACGGCATATTGTATCGGCGATTGATTTCTCTTGGTTAAAAAAACCGTGCTCTTTGTTAATTGCTGACTATCCATTCCTAACTCATCCATTGCTGAAGCACTGAGTACAAGGCTTCCTATAGTCAGCCTTGATTGGCTACGTTGAGGGATCTCCAAAGTCTCAAAGAAACTGGAAGAAACGTAATTAATATCTACGGAGATAGTCTTGTGACGAGTTATCAACGCAAGCTGTCCAGCTTCCAAAGCATCGCCTAAGGGGATACGTCGACCAATTGCCATTTTTTGAACAATCCCTTCTCCAGCATCCTTTAAACCTGAAGCAATAAGATCGACATCGATGATTGATTCACTTTCGTCAAATGACCCCATTGAATTAATGCCAATTCTAACAAAGCTAACACCTTTGGGTTGAAAACCATAATCAACCTTTTTCAATTTGATAAGGTTATTAGCTGTATTCAGTGCTAAAGATAAAAACAACAAACTTAAAGCAACCTGAATCACAAATAAGCTCACCGACTGCTTACGATGTAACAAACTCCTTGAATTGAAAACGCCTGAAAGTGTACGTTGGGTATTCAGTTTGCTGGCAACCACTAGAGCTTGCAAAGCCCCCGTAAGCAATGTAACAACAACAAAGGTTATGAATACCAACTTTACAAAAATGAAACCTGATAGATGGAAATTCAGATGAGAAAACAAGGCAAACTTGTGTATCTGAAAACCAATCACAAAGGTCAGAGTCACCGCAAAAATACTGATTAAGAATAAAGACCCTAAGCTCTCTTGAACCAATTGTCGAATAATGGAAGTCTTTGTGGCTCCCATCACAAAGCGCATCTGAAACTCCCCTTTCCGACTGGATAATTGATCCATGGATATTTGCAAATAGGTTGAGAACACTATTACCGAAAGTAGCAGTAATGCCATCGCCAATAGACTTATAATCGTTTCTATATGAGCAAGGGTTGTTGGATCGCGATGAATGCCTGAAAATAATGTTAACTGCGTTTCCATATTATCAAAAGTTTGGCGATCAGCCGTTAGGCTAACGATATTTGCATTGATTTGCTCAATAATCTCAGTCAACTGCTTTTGTTGAACAGCTGGCTGGAGTGAACCAACAATCCACTTATCTGGCACCATGGAACCAAAGGCATCAACCTCCATTGATGAAACCTCACTCTGAGTGGCCCAACCAAAATTTGTCGTGCCAATTAATACAACAGTGAGTTGAGTGTTACTGAGACCAGAAAAGTTTTTGGGTAGAATACCTGAAATCACATATTGATCATCAAGGATCCACAATGAATTTTTCAATACATTGGGATCTCGATGATACCAATCACGCCACGATTGATCTGTTAGATAAACTGCGGGGACTTTAGAATTTAGCGGCTGCTCACCCAATTGTAATTTTAAATGCAAAGTGGTTAATAAGTCAGATGAAGCTGTGGCAATCTGTTGTCGCCCACGGCTGCCCTTTTTATCGGTGATTTCTACTTCATGTTCGGCATACCAAGAGATATTTGCCAGCTTTTGACTACGTTGCTGTATTAAGCTGGTATCAAATCTTGAAGCATCTTCAATATGACCTTTGGCATCAGCTCGCCGTACTGTAAAATAGCTCGCCTCTGAATTTAAACCACTAGGTAAAAACCAAACGGAACTATCTGCAATCACAATAATTAATTGGGCTAATATTTGTGCAGCCATTAAGCTCAACATTAACACTAAAAACAGAGAACGATTTTCGGAGAATTGTTTAAATCCCTGTCTTAAATCGGTAGCAAGTTGTTTAAATAGAAAGAAATTCATCTTGCGCTCTGAATTTGGCCATTAACCATGTTAATTTGTCTTTGAGCCAATGCAGCAAATGCGGGTTCATGGGTCACCACGATGATTGTGGTTCCCATTTGATGGATTTCATTTAATAAGCCTTTAATAATATCGGAATTTTTACTGTCTAAATTACCTGTAGGCTCATCAGCAAGAATTAATTTTGGGCTGGTCACAAGCGCGCGTCCAATGGCCACACGTTGTTGTTGTCCACCAGATAACTTATCAGGGCATTTCAAGGCTAAATCTTTAATCCCCAATAACTCAAGCACATGCAATGTCGCCTTTTCATGATCGGAAACAGGGATATTTGAAGAATAGCGCAAGGGTAATGCAACATTATCGTAGACAGATAGGGTTGGAACGAGATGAAACGATTGGAAAACAAAACCTAAATATTTATTACGTATTGCCGCTTTGGCTTGTGTGGATAGCGGAGTGGTATCTACACCAGCTAAAAAAACTGCGCCACTGGTTGGCTGTTCAATGAGTCCCAACATGGCTAACAAGGTCGATTTCCCACTACCAGATTCTCCCGTTAAAGAGAGATATTCGCCTTCGGATATGGATAAATTGACATCAGAAACGGCATGAGTCACTGATGCACCATCTTGAAAGTGTTTGTTTAACGCTTTGGTTTTAAGAATGATGTGATTAGAATTCATTAGAATTATTTTCTCTTAGGTTGATCCTTTCCTTGGCTATTTTACTTGTGCTACTAAAACATCGCCTTTTTGTACCGCCCCTATTACAGGGTATTTACCATTAATAGCTTCAGAGAATTTTAGAGACATATCAAGAGATACGCCATTACGCAAAATAGTATAACTATAGGAATGGTTGGGCGTTATTCTTTGTGGTGACTCTACAAAAAGCACTTCATCCGTGGGTTGTAACTTCAAAGTTGCTGAAAAAGCGGTATTTTCCTTAAGTTCTGAGGGTAACTGCTCAAAACGCGCCTCTACTCTGACAAAATTCTTTTCAATTTTGGGATATATTTTCACAATGGTCGTCATGTAGACCGATTTGTTCATATTTATCTCAAGTTGCCCTCCAAGGGCTAGTTGATTACTATAAAAAGCTGGAAATAGCACTTCTGCAATGGCATCGTTGGGATCAGCGACTTCGCCTAATTTTGAACCTCGAGTAATAATATCGCCTTCTTTTAAAGAGCTTTCCAAGGTCAAAACCCCAGGATGCTGAGTCTTTAATACTAATTGTGTAGCCTGTTCAGCTAATCGAGAACGCTCCGATGTGAGGCGATCAATCTTAGCAGCAATTGACTCAACCTTAGCTTTTGCCGCCTCATCAGAAAAAGTTTCCTTTTTAAGATTGAGATCTAATAACGCTTCTAGATTTTTGACTTGCAATTGTATTTTTTGGTATTCAATTTGAGAAACTGCACCACTTTGACTCAATCGCTTTTTGCCATGACTTTCCAAGCGAGCTTCAGCGATTTCTGAACGTAATTTTAAGCGGGTTTCTTCTCGTAAAACCTGTTCAAGATTTAATTGCGCGATCAGTGCTCGCTTCTCCGCATTTTGTTCCACCAGTTCTTTACTGGCTTTTTCAAGCTGATTGGTTAACTCTGGATTGGTTAGCCGCATAATGACATCACCAGAAGCCACAATATCAGAAGTTTGATGGGTTATTTCAGCAACACGGCCTTCAATAGAGGAGACTAGAGAATAGGATAAACCTTTTATGGTTCCAGTTCCTCTCGCAATATCCTGCAGTTGGCCTTGTTGAACTTGCATGGATAGTAATTTTTCTGGCTCTTTCTGAAAGCTAAAGATTACAAATAAAGAGGCCATGACAAAAGCAAGCAATAACACGATGATCCAAAATCTTTTTTGGGGATTATTGACAGGTCTTACTCCTTCAAGTTCATTTTTCAACTGTGCATAGGTCATGTGGGTGTTGGAGTTCCTTTTGTTTAATATCAGCCTTAGCTTACTCGTATGTATGCTGAATATGAACAATTTGATGTGTGTCAGAATAATTTACTTGGAGACAAGCATACCTCTCTTGAATCGCTCAATCACCCCTGAGAAAAATCCACCAAAACATACACCAATTGATAAGATTCACCATAATGAGACTCAAGGTATGCCCATTGCTCATCGCAAGGAGGACAGCCATCCGCCATACCAAACAAAATAATAACAGGTTTGCTGCTTTGTGTTTCAATTTGTATCAATTGCTCAATAAACTTTAGAGAAAATTTTTGATCCTCGAAATTGTTTTTTAGAAAATCCCCATTGGAGATATGTTTTCCAATATAAAATGAATCCAATGCTTCTTTAAAGGAGAATCTCATAATTGAGGGAAAAGTAAATTGATTGTACCCCCGTCTGGAGGAAGACTCGCTTTTGTTTAGCTCTGTTAATAGCAAGGCATATTTTTTTAAGGACAAGGTTTCGGTTATGTCGTTACCCATCGCATGAGCTGAGTTCCCTAACATTAACCAGATCCCAGCAATAATAATTATTTTTTTCATTTTCTTCATTTTCCCTTACATTATGTTCTCAGAATGGCTGTATTAAAAATACTACAAAAAGGCCAGTACAATGTAGTTCAAAGCACTAGCCAATGACATTAAAATTATTTTAGTTTCACCCAAACAACGCATGTACCATTATGACAACATTTGTACCCTCCAGGAATTTCCCAGCAAGCTGCATATGCTTGAACAGAGACTAACATAGAAGCCACAGCAAAAGCAGACAGCACAGTTTTTTTAAGGTTGTTTTTAGAGATTGTTT
>PCTP01000081.1 GCA_002770795.1 Gammaproteobacteria bacterium CG22_combo_CG10-13_8_21_14_all_40_8
GATCGTCAATCTGAGCACTTATGCGCCCTACCGGTGTTTCTCCTCGCCAAGCTATCCATGCCTGCCACTGCGCATGCTCAAAATAGGGATTATATTTGGGCGATAGCAGCATGCTACGCTCTAAAATTAGAGGTTGTATCCAAGCTGCATCATTTTTAAAAATGAGATTAGGGATCGCAATAAACTGTACTAAATCAGATTTTCCATTCACAGGAATAATTTTTAATTCAGTATTAACATTCGATTCAAAGGGCATATTTTTAAAACCATGATTAAAGTTAAGCATTCAAGCTATACCCGATACCTGTTATTAATTACCAATAAGTATGCGTTATTTAAAAATACTATACCTGTAGCTCCCATGGAAGTACATGAAAGATAAACATTTTTTTCAAAAAATTGAATTTCAGGTTGAATATTAATTACAACGTCCGATGTAACATCAGTTTTCCCAAACAGTCTACTTAAACGCATCTTGACTAATTAAGTCTCAAACGCCTTAGTTATTTATTATCCATGCTCAAAGGATTATGGTGAATTATTATGTCTTTTGACGAATTATGTTGTAGGATTATGGAAATCTTAGGATATTAGGTATAATAGCAACGATTCTATGAACTTTAACCGTTTTGGCTTAAAAGTACAATTTTCAGAAAGAAAATATTTAGCAACCAATCAACTGAGATAACAGTTCATTCGTTACATGGAATGGATAATTATTCTGTTGTTTATAACATCTTTTAATAGACATTTATTTGAGTCCGGCAAATGATTACGGCTATTTATGACGCTAATGCTAACCCAATGTCATTGCCTGATATTTTGATGATAGCTATTGATAAATAATGATAAATAATGATAAATAATGATAAATAATGATAAATAATGATAAATAATGAATAGAGGCTTGCACTTGTTAAAAACACAGTCACATGACCATATAAAAACGAACAAAATCAATCCACCCATCAGGATATTGAAGTCGACAATTTATCCATTTTTTATCTCGACCCAATGAAAAAGACAACACCATCTTTGATGACAAAACCATCAACCGAAGAATTGTCTAATGAGCAAGTAATTGCTCTAACTGGAGGAACTGGTTTTATTGGAGCAAACATACTTTCCCATTTATCTCAATGTGGTTGGAAAGTACGTGCTTTATATCGCCCCAAGAAAAATCAAAACTTAACCCGGATTAAAAATGTTGAATGGGTTTCAGGTAGTTTAAATGACTCAGAATCCATTAAAAATCTAGTTTCTGGTACCTCTGCAGTCATTCATTGTGCTGGCGCGGTAAGGGGAGCCACACAGCAAGATTTTGACAAAGTGAATGAGCAAGGCTCTCTTCAAATTGCCCAAGCAATCTGTCAACAATCGCCCATGCCTCGGCTGCTTCTTATCTCATCACTTGCTGCGAGAGAACCTTTGTTATCTCATTATGCTGCCAGTAAATGGCGTGGAGAATGCGCTATTAAAAGCGTCTCTGAGCAATTGCGTTGGACTATTTTAAGACCCCCTGCCGTGTTTGGCCCTGGAGATAAAGAACTCCTACCTTTATTTCGATCTATCGCCAATGGTTTAGCTCCACTTCCTGCTGGCGCTGATAGACGATTTTCCATGATTTATGTAGACGATATAGCCACTGCTGTTTCTAGCTGGTTGAATGCGGATAAGGGTTACAGTGAAACCTTTGAACTTGATGACGGGAAACAGGGAGGGTATGATTGGGACACTGTTCTGAGCATCTGTGGAAATGTCCTCAGAGAAGGCTCTTATATACAGAGAATTCCCATACCTATACTCTTACTTAACTTATTTGCGTTGACCAATCTCACTGCGGCTAAACTTTTGGGATATGCCCCTATGCTGACCCCAGGCAAAGTCCGTGAGCTTACACATCCTGATTGGATCTGTGATAGTCAAGAATTTATGAGAATTACTGGCTGGAAACCGGCCATGAATTTAGAACAAGGACTTGCCTGCATCTTCGGTAAAAACCTGAATCAGCTTGAGGAGTCTTGAATGATTGAGTACCAACGTATTCTCTCCGATATTTATGACGGATTGAGAACAATCACCAAAGGGCGTTTTGATATTGATGAAAACACCGAACTGGCTGAACAATTAAATCTGGATTCACTCCAGATCATGGAGTTGATATTGGACGTCGAAGATCACTTTGATATTTCAATTCCAGTGAGCGTCTTGAAAGACGTAAAAACCGTCAAGGATTTAGTAATACAGATTGAAAAACTTTCGCGTGGTGAATAATGGGCATATTTAATAAATTTAAAACAATGGCAGCCAATCGTCGAGAACTAGATGAATTAGGTATTGACCCATTTTCTATTCAAGTTGACCGTATTATTTCACCTACTGAGGGAATGATAAATGGACGACATACTATTTTAGCTGGAACCAATAATTATCTAGGTTTAACCTTTGATCCAAAATGTATTCAGGCCGCTCGACTTGCGTTAGACAATGAAGGGACAGGTACAACTGGATCGAGAATGGCTAATGGTAGTTATTCTGGACATCGGGATCTTGAGCTTGAGCTTGCCAGTTTTTATCAGAAACGCGATGGCATCGTTTTCTCCACTGGTTATCTTGCTAATCTAGGCATGCTATCCACCCTTGCCGGCCCAGATGACATAGTTTTGTTAGATGCTGATTGTCATGCCAGTATTTATGATGGCTGTCGCTTAGGTGGTGCCAAAGCCATACGCTTCCGTCATAATAATCCTGAAGATCTTGCTAAACGTATGAGACGTTTAGGTGAAAGAACAGAAAACACCTTGATTGTCGTTGAAGGTCTATACAGTATGTTGGGAGACAAAGCCTTATTGAAAGAAATCATTGATGTCAAAAAAGAGTTCGGTGGCTATTTAATGGTCGATGAAGCACATTCTTTAGGTGTTCTAGGTGAAAAAGGATGTGGTCTATGCGAAGAGCTCGATGTGTTAGATGACGTAGACTTTATTGTAGGCACATTCAGTAAAAGTCTCGGTGGCGCTGGAGGATTCTGTGTCAGCAATCATCCAGAACTTGATTTGATCAGATATTCTAGTCGCCCCTATATTTTTACTGCTTCTCCCTCCCCAGCCACTATTGCTACTACAAGACAAGCGCTTCGCGCCCTATCAGAAGGCACTCATCTGAGAAAACGTCTTCATGAAAATGCAGAAAATTTACATAAGGGCCTATCCGAATTGGATTATACCCTAGGCGCTTCGCCTAGCCCAGTGATAGCAGTTGTTTTTGAAGGAAAATTACAAGCACTTCAATTCTGGGATAATTTATTAAAATTAGGTATTTACGTGAATATGATGTTTCCACCCGCCACACCTAATGGCTCTTATTTAATCAGATGTAGCATTAGTGCGGCGCATACCCCAGATCAGATAGCTAAAATTTGCGAAGCATTCGCCAAATTAAAACCTAATACCTGAGGGTGACAATCACACTCAATTATTTTCAGCTGACCCCATTGAATAGATTTGCCGCTATGAAAAGATCATCCGTTATTCACCTAAGGAAGCTTAGGTGAATAACTCTCACCCCTCTGAAAACCAGCCACCTCCAAAAAGCCCAATGCGCAGAGTCATGGGGAATTTTGCCTTTTTAGTTAAGGGTCGAGGTGTGGCGGCCGTTTTATTGTTTGCTAATGCAACACTAATGGCTCGTGCCTTAGGGCCCATTGATTTTGGTATGGTAGTTTTAATCCAGACTTATGCGCTTCTCACAAGAGGCTTGCTTGGCTTTCAACTCTTTGATGCCATCGTTCGCTATGGCGTGCCTGCCCTGGATGCCAATGACAATTTCACTATTCGCCGATTACTTCGTGTATGCTGGCGCGTAGATGTCTTTTCTAGTGCTGCGTCAACCCTAATTGCTTTCATGCTAGCCCCCATTGTGGGGCCGTTAATGGGTATGCAACCAAATCATGTGGTATTGCTCACCGCTTATAGTCTAGTTTTGCTGGCATCTACAGGTAATGGAACATCCATCGGTGTACTACGCTTATTTGATCAATTTGATACCTTAGGAAAACAAATGACCATCGGCCCGGCGGTGAGATTTTTGGGGATTGTGATTGCTTGGTGGTTTGATAGCCCCTTGGTTGTATTTATGGCAATTTTAGCTTTCGGTTCCATCACCGAAGATCTCTATCTGAATTGGTTTGGATGGCGTGAGTATCAAAAGCGACTGAGGCCAAAACCGGATGATGGGAATTTAAAACAAAGCCGCATGGCTCATTTTCCTGGATTAAAACATTTTCTCTGGGTCAGTTATTGGCAATCGAATATAGATCTGGTACCTAAACATGCCTCCATCATGATGGCTGGCTACCTTTTAGGTTCAGCCGAAGCGGGATTATTACGCCTAGCAAGACAGTTTTCTAGTTTGTTATCTAAACCCGCTGATCTCATTCGACAAGTGGTGTTTCTCGATCTCACTCGAAGCTGGAATCAGGGCAATGATGCTTTTAAAAC
>PCTP01000087.1 GCA_002770795.1 Gammaproteobacteria bacterium CG22_combo_CG10-13_8_21_14_all_40_8
AGTCAGAGAAGAGGAGTTCACGCCATCCACTTTCAATGATCCCAAACTTACTGCAACAGCAGTCGACTACATCCAACAAGCTATAGGTAAAGAAAATGTCCATGCAATACCAGCAGTCATGGGTGGAGAAGATTTCGGCAGATTTGGCAATGTCACTCCCAAGATCCCAAGCTTTATCTTTTGGTTAGGTGCTGTTGATCCAACAGTTTATGCTGATGCAAAAAAAGAAGGTAAATCTCTTCCCTCTTTACATTCGCCATTTTTTGCACCTTTACCTAAGCCCACTATTGCAACAGGTATAACAAGCATGTCGAATATAGCCATACACTTACTACAAGAATAATTTCCACCAACCTCTGATTCATCAGTTATTCATGAATTATGAGGTTGTCATATTCACAATTTCCATCTCATTTTCTCTTCAAGAAAATGTTAAAATAAAAAGATCAAAATATTTTCAAATAATTCTTGTGTTTTTTAAAATATTTCTGTAAAAGTATTAATTCACTTTATTTATATAATCAGTTTCAAACTCATGAAAATGAAAATGCTTAACAACAAAAAATTCCTCTTAATTCTCTGTTTAGGCACAGCTAGTTTATGTCGTCTCATGACTATTAAATTAATGGCAAATCGCATAATTTGCACTTTAATGGATCGCAGTGGAATTTAGTTAAGCAATTAATTAACCAACCCGCTGCCTGAATAAGCCAGCGGGTTTTTTCGTTTTTGGAGATTGAAAAAATGTTTTCATCAATATTTTTTGAAACGATCAGTTGGATCGGAATGAGTTTGTGTGTCACGGCATTTTTTTTAAAAAATGTTGCCTTGTTAAGAAGTTGCTCACTGATTGGAACTAGCTGCTTGCTCGTCTACTATTCCCATATCCACCTTCTTCAAGGAATAGTCGCTAACATCATTATTTTATCGATCAATAGCTTTTATTTATCAAAGCTGGCTAAAAGCCATTTAAAAATATGGAAAAAAAAACGTAACTTGTCGATAACCTAATAGAGAAACAATATGGTAATATACCTGTGCCACCTCAAAATACACACGGGTATATTACCGACTCCACATTATCACTTTTGGAAGAATCTATTTTGCTCAGTTACCGACATGCATTTCACGCTGGAAATTTTGCAGATGTTTTAAAACATTCTGTGCTCTATTTTGTTTTAGAATATATGCAACAAAAAGATAAGGGGTTGACCTATATTGATACACATGCTGGTGCAGGCATGTATCGTTTAAATGAGGATTATGCTCAAAAAACAGGTGAATACAAACAAGGAATAGAACCCTTAATGGGACTCAATGAGTTGCCAAAAATCTTAATACCTTACATCCAATGGATAAAAGAGATCAACACCAGCCAATCACTCAATTTATACCCAGGTTCATCCGCTATCGCCAAACATTTATTTAGATATCAAGACAGCGCTCATCTATTTGAACTACATCCTAGTGACAATCAACTTCTCAGAAAATTCACTCAATCAGCTAAAAACACATTTATTCATCAGGCAGATGGCTATAAAGGTTTACTCTCTTTATTACCCCCTCCCTCTCGTCGGGGGGTTGTTTTAATTGATCCACCCTATGAGATTAAATCAGATTATAAAATCGCCGTTAAAACCATGATAGAAAGCTACCAAAAGTTCTCTACAGGCACTTATATTTTATGGTATCCAGTAGTAGACAGAAAACACGTTGAACGCATGATAAAAGACTTTGCCAACAGTAACGTAAAAAATCTATTACAAATAGAATTTTGCAGACAGACAGACTCTTATAGTTTTGGAATGACTGGCACTGGACTATTTATTATCAACCCACCATGGCAACTAAATGAATATGCACAAAAACTATTACCATTTCTTTCTCAAAAACTTGGTGATAGCGAGAGTTTTCACACCCTTACTCAATTAAAAGAAGAGTGATTTAGCTTAAAAAGTAACATGTGAACATTGATTTAAACCGATGAAAATCTAAATTCAGAATTTAGCAAGAAATCTATCAAGACTCTCATCTTTAAAATTCGGTAGGGCAAGCTCTATATCCTTACTCATTGCTAACTCCATATCCTCAAAATCAAAACCAATTGCTGTGCAGCCTGTCCACTACCTGATGGCACTACCTGATGCTTTGTCAAACTGACAGCCTATTCGTTATTTTTTAATAAAAAATAACGATTGGGGTAATTGGGGGGGTTACGGCGTTGACCAAAAATTGCTGCGCCAAATTCATGCAATTTGTCACTCCCTGAGTGTATAATGCATCTCTATATTTAACCCCTAATATCTATTATCGAGGAATTTTTATGATAACTATCGGCACGCCATTCTCTGAGACGGCAACTCGTGTTTTACTCTGCGGTGCAGGCGAGCTTGGTAAAGAAGTGATTATTGAATTGCAGCGACTCGGTATTGAGGTCATTGCCTGCGATCGTTATGCTAATGCACCAGGTATGCAAGTTGCTGATAGATCTTATGTTTTGGATATGCTGGATGGCAATGCTTTGAGGAAAATCATTGAACAAGAAAATCCTCATTTCGTTATCCCAGAAATTGAAGCAATCGCTACCGATACCCTAGCAGAGTTAGAGAACGAGGGCTTTAATATTGTTCCTACAGCCAGAGCGACACAACTTACCATGAATCGAGAAGGTATTCGCACCTTAGCTGCTGAAACACTGTCTCTTTCCACCTCACCCTATGCTTTTGCTGCGGATAAAGAGAGCTTTTTGCAAGGAGTTAAGTCCATTGGGGTCCCTTGTGTGATTAAGCCTATTATGAGCTCTTCTGGCAAAGGTCAAAGCGTCATTAAGAGCGAAGCAGATATTGATAAGGCCTGGCAGTATGCCCAAGAAGGAGGTCGAGCGGGCAAAGGTAAAGTGATTATTGAAGGTTTTGTGGATTTTGATTACGAAATTACCTTACTTACTTTGAAGCATGTAGGTGGTATTAGTTTTTGTGAACCCATTGGACATATCCAAGAAGATGGCGACTATCGTCAATCTTGGCAACCCTGCGCCATGAGCCCATTAGCATTACAAAGATCACAAGAGATTGCAACCAAGGTAACTGAAGCACTTTGTGGTGAAAAAGGACGCGGTATTTTTGGTGTGGAATTATTTATTAAAGGCGATATGGTCTACTTTAGCGAAGTTTCACCAAGACCACATGACACTGGCATGGTGACATTAATTTCTCAGGATTTATCTCAATTTGCGCTGCATGTTCGAGCCATCTTAGGATTACCTATCCCTAACATTATGCAGCATGGCCCCTCTGCTTCTAGCGTTATTTTACCCTCAGGACAGTCCCATAAAACCAGTTTTTCTAATTTGTCACAAGCCTTAGCTCAAGAAAACACACAAATTCGCTTATTTGGTAAACCAGAGATCAATGGACGCCGCCGTATGGGTGTTGCCCTGGCCAGAGCTGAAAATATCGATAAGGCGATTGAGAAAGCGAAACTGGTTGCAGCCACGGTGAAAGTGAGTTTTTAAATTCTTGTTTGTTTTATTTAAAATAATGTTTAATTAGCCTACAAGTATTTAAGTTATGCCCAATCTAACTTGGGCATATCCTGATACGACTCACTCAATAAGATTATTGAGTTTCACATCTTTCAAACCATTTATTCACTCCCCCAAAAAATGAAACACGATTAGACGAAAGCTGAGTTTCATAACCAGCTAAGGGTATTTTGAAGTGCTTAAGATTTAAGTTGTCAGAAGACAAATGGAAGACAAAGGAAGACAAATGTGAAGACAGTACCAAAACAAATGGACACACACTTTAAACCTGAGCGGTAACATCAGAAATTGGGGTTGGATTGATGAAGTACATCCTAAACCTGCAAATGAAAAACAGAAGGCGGCATAATATTAAACTTTAGGCGACAACTAGCTTGAAATCCGCCGGATACTATAATAAAGTTCATAAGAGAACGGGAACTTTATGGGAAGGTCGTTTTAAATCTAGCCTTGTTGGTAGTGACAACTATTTTTTGATTGTTAGTCGATATATTGAACTCAATCCGGTGAGAGCAAAAATGGTTGCAAAACCCGAGGAATACTCTTGGTCAAGTTATCATCACAATGCACTTAATAAAACTCTTAAGTTAATCACCGCTCACTCGATACATTGCGGACTAGGAGATTCGAATACTAGGCGAGCAAAACGTTATGTTTCATTATTTGACGAGCATTTAACAGATTCCAAGCTGAATGAAATACGTTGTGTGTCGAGTAGAAGCTGGGTGTTAGGTGAAGAAAGTTTTAAACTGAAGTTAGAGAAAGAAAGTGGAGTTTCTATTATTTTTAACCAATGGGGTGGAGTGCGTGCAGCACACGTAGAATGAGTTGCTTTAATTAATTACTAGAGCAATTGAAAATTAGTCATCCAAGTGATCTGACCCCCTTGGTCGGGATCAATTGCAGCGTTCACAGTGACCGATGCATTAAACACCTCACTACTCAACCATCCATCAGACACCGTAACCGGTACTGTCAGTTCCCCCACAAAACCCGCACTGGGTGTGATGGTGTTGGCATTCAGGCTATAATTCGTGCCCGCGAGTACCGTTAACTGTGCTGGTAGCCCAATACTATCAAAAACAA
>PCTP01000139.1:0-7097 GCA_002770795.1 Gammaproteobacteria bacterium CG22_combo_CG10-13_8_21_14_all_40_8
GATTCCACTGGGGATCAAAACGACTTAGAAATCGCAGCCGCTGTTAAAAAATATCTGGAGAAAAAACAGGCCAGTTTACCACCTGGCGCTAAACTCACTATCTGGGGAGATACCTCCTATTATTTAGAAGCACGCCTCGATATGATGTTTAATAATATGATGATGGGTGCCGTGCTAGTGTTTTTTATTTTGGCACTTTTTTTAAGAATTCGCCTCGCTTTTTGGGTCATGATGGGTATACCCGTGAGCTTTTTAGGCACCTTTATGTTTATGCCCCTTCTCGGCGAATATTCTGTAACAGTCAATTTACTTAGCCTATTTGCCTTTATTTTGGTGCTGGGTATTGTGGTGGATGATGCTATAGTTATTGGTGAAAGTGTCTACACCACCATAAAAAAAGAAGGTCATTCCACTGAAAATGTGATTATTGGCGCCAATAAAGTTTCGCTACCAGCGACTTTTGGTGTACTAACCACTATTGCCGCCTTTGCACCTATTTTGCTGGTGGATACTGGGCCAGTTGCATTTTTTAGATCGATTGCAGTCGTCGTTTCTCTTGCGCTCATATTTTCACTGATCGAATCTAAGTGGATTTTACCCACCCATCTGGCTCATATGAAATATTTGCCCTATGATCCTAAAACGGCGAGCACCTTGGACAGAGTACAACACAATATTAGAGAGAGCCTTGAGGTTTTCATTAACAAAATCTATCAACCACTACTAGATAAGGCGCTACGAAATAAATACACCACGTTAGCTATTTTCATCAGCAGCATGATTCTCACCATTGGCATGATTGGTGGCGGCTTAGTTAAGAGAGAAATATTCCCCAATGTACCCAGTGACTTTATCCAAGCTCGTTTAGAAATGAATGTCGGTTCTTCCATTACTGCAAGAAATGAAGCCATCGCCAAAATAGAGCAAGCAGCTTTAACCATTGATACTGAGCAAAAATCCATTGATGCTCAGGGACGTGGGTTTATACAGCAAATACTCGCTTTTGATCGCGGAGAAACTGCTGGAGGACTAGTGTTAGAACTCAGTAAGAGTGAACAGCGTTCAATTGGTGCTTTTGATATTGAAAAAAAATGGCGTGAAAAAGTAGGGCAAATTGCCGGTGCAAAGGAGTTACAATTTTTTTCCAGCACCAATGCAGGTGGTGGTGCTAAGTTACAATTTAAATTAACCGGTAGCAATTATGAACAGCTTGAACTAGCCGCTGAAAAACTACAAAATAAACTCACCACCTATGATGGTGTATTCGATGTTCGCAACTCTTTTAGTGCAGGGAATCAAGAAATTAGTTTAAAACTGAAACCACAAGCCAGAACCTTAGGGCTAACACAATCAGATCTCGCCCGCCAAGTACGCCAAGCTTTTTATGGAGAAGAGGCACAGAAAATTCAACGTGGCCGTGATGAAGTCCGTGTCATGGTAAGATACCCGGTGGAAGAACGTCATTCTCTCGCTGATTTAGAAAATATGAAAATTACCACAGCCAATGGTTATGAAATTCCTTTTAGTGAAGTCGCCGAAGTCACCATGGGAACCAGTTATTCCACCATTACCCGTGTCAATCGTAAACGAGCCATTACCATTTCAGGCGATATAGATCCAGAAAAAACACAATCTCAACAAGTGATCACTGAAATTAGCAATGATTATATTCCCAAGCTATTAAGTCAATATCAAGGTGTCAGCTACGAACTTGAGGGTTCTAGCAAAGATAGTCAAGAGTTAATGAGCGCCTTTATTAAAGCTGGCATCCTGTCGTTATTTTTAATTTATGCACTTATCGCCATTCCAATGAAATCTTATTTACAGCCTCTCATTATTATGTCCGTTATACCTTTTGGTATTATTGGCGCAATCTTAGGCCATTATATCTTTGGAAAAACCATCAATATGATGTCTATGTTTGGCATTATTGCTTTGGGTGGCGTAGTGGTTAACGATAGCTTAATCATGGTAGATTTTGTCAATAGAGCGCGTAGTGCTGGAGTTCGCCTACATGATGCGGTAGTGGAGGCGGGAACCCAAAGATTTAGAGCCATTATGCTCACTTCTCTTACCACATTCTTTGGCCTGTTCCCCATCTATTTTGAACACAGCCTACAAGCACAATTCGTGATCCCAATGGCCATATCTCTAGGAGTGGGCATTATGTTTGCTACAGTTATTACTTTGTTTTTAATTCCAGTACTCTATGTATTACTTGAAGACTTAAAAGGATTGTTTAGCTCAAAAGAAGGAAAAGTTTCTGTAGAACATTCCCGTCCTCAATCATCCATAATAGAGGAAAACTAATTAAAAATTTTAAAAGTTAAAAAGCCCAATGCAAATTCAGGCTCATATAATCTAAACCGGGATTAGGTGTGTTGATATAGCCATTAGAAAAATGACTATATCTCAGCGATAAACTCATCAGGTCAGAAAATTTCCAACCTGCTGCTGCGTGAAGAGCAAAATTGAGAGTTGTTGGCATATGAATTTGTTTGAAATCTTTCTTTGATAAATAAGCAACACCCACCCCTGCTTCATAAAAAAGCTGGCCTGCTTTTGCATTGGGATACCACCGTAAAATAGGTTTTATTTGGGCAATATGATTAGTTACCTTATCCCCAAAATGCGCACCACTCAAATGAGCATATCCAGCCTGAAACCACCATTCAAAATGACCAATCAGTCCCCATTCAGCCAATTCATCCACATCTTCTAACTTATAAGCCCAAGACAACTCGGTTTGTTCCACATTGGAAATGGGGTGAGATTGAATTAAGGTATTGTCCATTCCTTTGCCTATGCCAACAATCAACGCTTGTTCAGCATTGGCTATTGATGTTAAAAGCAATAGCGCTAAAATAGCTATCGTTTTACTATATTTTTTTATCATTTCTTTTGTCCTTTGATGAGATCATAGGCGGCTTGAATTTCTTGAGTTTTTTCTTTGGCTAATACCAACATTTGCTCTGGTAACCCTTTCGCCACTAATTTATCGGGATGATGTTGGCTCATCAATTTACGATAGGCTTTTTTTACCTCCGCTTCACTACTACTCTCTTTTACACCTAAAACAGCATAGGCATTAGCAATCATACCCGTTGTGCTTTGATGTCCAGACTGATACCCAGAGTATCTTTGCTGTGCTTGATGCCGGCTTATCAGGCTATCCAATTCAAATTGGCTAACTTTTAACAAGTTGGCAATTTGTAGCAATACTTTTTTCTCTGCCATATCCATTTTGCCATCTGCCGTTGCCGCACGAATTTGTATTTCGACAAACATCAATAGCAACGCTTTGTGACCGCCAGCGACTGCGTTCAGTCCATTTAATGTTTCATTTAAATCGAACTGTTTGGATTTTCCTTGAGAAAAAAGCTCTCGGGCATTTTGCCTAAGTGTTGGATTCAGCTGCATTTCATCCATGATTTTATTAGCGAGTTGAATTTCATTGGGGGTTACTACGCCATCGGCTTTCGCCATATGCCCCATGACGGAAAAAGTGGCACTAAAAAAAACCGTTTGGATCTTGTGTTGATTTCCAGTTGAAAAGCCATTGGTATGACCAAAATTTTGTGCTAAGCCAGTATCAAATTTATGACCTATATAAATACCCAACAAACACCCAATGGGCCCCCCCATGCTAAAGCCAAGGAACGCACCGATGATTTTTCCCCAAAAGATCACTTTGAAATTCCATTGTATAAATTAGTTTTAATTGTGTTTTTTAAATTTTTCATAAGCATTTTCTGAATTATATTTGAGTTAGTGAGCTGTTGAAGTTTTCAAATCTTGTTCTAGTTTTTGCAAACGTTCGATTGTTCCTACATCATACCATTTTCCATCATAGTGTTCTGCGCTGATCGATTTTTGGTTGGCCCATTTTCGCAAATAAGGAACAATCGATCCTTTCTCAGCTAAAAACTGTTGTGCAAAGGGCAAGGGATAGACACTAATCCCCGAAAATGTCAGCATGTTATCACCACAATTTTGTAGTAATCCTTGCTGTATCGAAAAGTCTCCTGAAGGATTAAAGTTGGGATTATCAACTAATATCAAGTGGGGCTTTGTATATTTTTTTCCAATAAGGTTTTGTAAAGGATAATCGCACCAAATATCCGCATTGATCACCAAGAAAGGTTCCGTACCCAACAGTTTTAAAGCTTTCTGGATCCCGCCCGCAGACTCTAAAGCCACTAGTTCTTCTGAATATTGGATATGTACTCCAAACGCTTGACCATCTGTTAGTCGGTCTTTAATTTGTTGCCCCAACCAACTAATATTCACCACCACTTCATGGATACCAGCTTGAGCCAAGGCTTCAAGATGCCAAAAAATTAAGGGCTTTCCGCACACAGAGATCAATGGTTTAGGTAAAGTGTCGGTTATTGGCCTAAAGCGCTCTCCGCGACCAGCAGCGAGTATCATGGCTTTCATGACCGCTTTCCTTGAATCAAGGCACCTTGAACAACCATCAACTGCATCAATTCCTTTTCAATCCATTCAGCAATTTCCTTATATTCAGGATGACGCTCTCCCGCCTCAACAATATATTGCAAGGTTTGTGGAATATCAGCTAAATAACCAGCTTTTCCATCACGATAGTTTAATCTTGAAAAAATTCCCACCACTTTAAGATGACGTTGAATAGCCATGCTGTCCATCCAAAAGATAAACTCATCCTGACTGGGTAACGCCATGCCTTCGTTTTTCAACATCTGATGATAAAGCAATGCCCATTGCTGTACTAAAGCCCATGGCCAACTGATGTAACTATCTTTGATCAATGAAATGAGATCGTAGGTGACTGGACCTTTTACAGCATCCTGAAAATCTATCATAGCTAATTGTGGAAACGATCCAGATTTGTCATCCACAACCATGAGATTGCGTGAATGAAAATCTCTATGCACAGTCACTTGGGGTTGTTTCAAGGCAATATCCGTCAATCGCTCAAACAGCAGGGATAGTTTTGCGGTTTGTTTAACCGTCAGCGCATAATTTAAATGCTGTTTCAAAAACCAATCTGGAAACAACTGCATCTCTTGGTTTAACAAGGCCACATTGTAATCAGGCAGCTTATAATCTTTAAACTCAGTGATCGTTTGTAAACGCACAATCTGCTCTAGAGCTCGCCCATAAAAGCCTTCAACGTTAGATTCATTGAGTAAGGGTAACAGCTGTTGATCACCTAGATCAGACAAGGCCATAAACCCTTTTTGATAATCCACAAAATAAACCTGGGGAACCTGTAATCCTCCAGAAAGAAAAGCATTGGCAATAGCCACAAAAGGGCGGCAATTCTCTTTATCTGGAGGCGCATCCACACCGATAAAAGATTGCTCGCCACATTTAAAACGAAAATAACGTCTAAAACTGGCATCCCCTGAAATCAGTTCAAAGTACTCTGATTTAAGTTGCGTTTTTTGCTGTAACCAATTCAGCAACTCCATATGTCGATGATGTGTCAAACTTAGGCTCTCTGATTTAAGGAAAACAGTGATAAAGAAGGCGTTAATTGCACCACACTTTAGGTGTAAAAATAAACAAAAACTACCATTCTCCCCAAAATTTATTAAAAGCTGTTGCAAAAAGTGCCGATCTGTAGCAATTCACCAGCTATTTTTAAACATTGGGACTTATGAATATTGAGCAAATGGTTTATCATTAATGCCTCAGGAGTTGACTGCAACAATAAAAGGTCAACTTAAAATCAAAATCCGTATTTAGGGCACTGATGTTGCGTTTACCTTTATTGAGTTGCTTAGTTGGATTCCTATTGATTGGGTCTCAGATCAGTTTTGCCAGCACGACCGATGACAAACCATCTGAAATCAATCCCTATTTCATTTATCAATGTCCAATGAGCCTATCCACTCAGATGCCGAAACAACGGCTTCAATCTGAAAAAAACTCCGATCCTTCCAAGTTTCATTTTCAGGATTTGGATAACAAGATTCACTCCAGTGCCGACAATATTGATCGCAAAAGCGATAAGGTTGTACTCGAAGGAAATGTATTGGTTGCTCAAAAAGGCGCAATATTGCACTCTGATAAAGTTGAAATCAATCAAAAAACCCATGAACTTGAAGCAACTGGGGGACTTAATTTTCATTCAGATAAGTTAGAAGTGGGTAGTGAACGACTAAGCATCGACTTAACCAACCAAAAGGTCAGTGCCACCGATGCCCATTATCGCTTAAATCAAAGAGCTCTCCATGGACAAGCGCAGCAGTTAAGTATTGAAGGAGAAGGAAATGTAACTCTTGAAGATGCAACATTTACCAGCTGTCCACCCGGAAATGAAGTTTGGAAATTTAAAGCGGATAAAATTCACATTGATACCGAATCAGGCCAAGGTAGAGCTTCCAATTTAACTTTACGTATACATGATTTTCCTATTTTGTACCTGCCATACATTCAGTTTCCTGCAAGTGATAAACGGATGAGTGGTCTTTTAATGCCCACCTTCAATAATTCAAACCGCAATGGATCTGAATTTAGCCAACCTTATTATTGGAATATCGCTGAGAATATGGATGCCACCATTACTCCAAGATATATGAGTAAACGAGGAGTGCAACTTCTGAGTCAATTTAGATATTTGACGGAGAAATCTCAAGGGGTTTTTGAAGCAGAGTTTCTCAATAATAACAAGGGAACAGGAACACAAGAATCCCAAAACCGTCACCGACTCTATCTTTTAAACCACACAAGATTTAACCCGCATTGGTTAAGTGATATCAATTTTACCACGATTAGCGACGACAACTATTACTTTGATCTGGGCAATGATTTAGCCACTTCTAGTATTTATGACCTAACTCGGCAAGCCAGTCTCACCTATGAAGGAGAAAAATGGCGTATCACAGGTCTAGTAAGTGATGATAAAACCCTAAACACAGTTGAAAATCCCTATCAACGATTACCTCAAATCAACTGGCAATCACAATTTACTCTAGATTTAAATCCCAACAATATTGTTTTTAAATTTGATGGTGAATTTACTCGATTCGATCGTGCCAGCTCAATCACTGCCAATCGACTGGTGTTAGAACCCTCATTGAGCTTTCCCATTGAATGGCTTTCCGCCT
>PCTP01000139.1:7117-21182 GCA_002770795.1 Gammaproteobacteria bacterium CG22_combo_CG10-13_8_21_14_all_40_8
TGGAATATTCGACAATACAATCAAGATGATCCTAACCACATCATGGACAGTAATCGCACCATTGCAACGCCCATCGCCTCTTTCGATGCAGGCATTTATCTTGAAAAAACAGTTCAGTTAGATCAACGACCACTTATTCAAACCCTAGAACCCAGGCTTTTCTACCTTTATGTACCCAGTCGAAACCAACAAAACATCCAATTATTTGACACCTCCTTGGTCACTCCCAGTTACCAACGATTATTTATGAAAAACCGTTACTCGGGTTTTGATAGGCTAGGTGATGCCAATCAAATCAGCTTAGGGATCAGTAGTCGAATTCTAGATAAAGGCAATGGTGAGGAACTTTTACGCATAGGTTTGGGTCAAACCTACTTTCTATCGAATAGAAAAGTTTCACTGGCCACCGATGAGGGCTTGATTTTAAATAATCAAGAAATACTAGACACCCATAGTTCCCCCATTTTGGTTGATTTAAGTTTGAAAATTTCTGATTTCTGGCGATTAGACTCTACTTTTGAATGGGAACCTGATAGCAAAAGAACGCAATCTTCTAGCTTTCAACTCCATTATCAACCCAACGACGCTGATGTCTACAATATTGGTCATCGTAGAAGAATCATTGGATTGGTTGATGAAGTTGAACAATTAGATTTGTCACTTAGCAAATCTATTAACACAAATTGGCGATTTGTGGGAAGATGGTATCAAGATCTGAATCAGAATCGCTCAGTAGAAACTTTATTTGGATTTGAATATGATAATTGTTGCTGGGCTTTAAGAGTTGTTCATCGGAAATTTTTGGACATCGCTTTATCAGAAAATGGCACACCCATTGCCAGCCAGTCGGGCTTTTACGATAAAGGCATATTCATCCAATTTGTATTAAAAGGCCTCAGTAGTTTAGGCTCCACCAGCTTTTTAGAAAATAGTATACAGGGATATAAAGATCCTTACCAATAACCCCAATTGACCAAGTTCATTCACTTGGTACTTACAAAAGATAATTAAATAATCATGAATAAATTTGTTTTAGTTTCATTATTTTTCTTTCTGACCCTTGCACCCTTTAAAGACGTTCACTCTAATGCTAAAGTTTTCGATGGCATAATCGCTGTAGTTGATGATGACGTTATTCTATCCAGCGAACTGGAAAGGCGCATGAACTTGGCCAAACAACAAATAGAAGAAAAGCATGCACAATTACCACCAGCTACCGTCTTTAAAAAGCAGGTGATGGAACAGCTTATTTCAGAGAGCTTGCAACTGCAATTAGCGCAACGCATGGGTGTCAGGATTTCTGATGCCGAATTGAATAACACCATTCAAAGAATTGCTGCCAATAATAATCAAACAGAAGCAGAATTTAGAGAACAAATGCAAAAAGAAGGTGGCAATTACACCTTGTTTAGAGAAGATCTGCGCCATGAAATTATGAAGAATCGTGTTCAACAAGCCCAAATTAGCCGCAGAATTAACGTCAGTGATCAAGAAGTAGAAGATTTGATGAAGCTCAATGAGGAACAAGGAGCGACTAATTCGACTTATCATGTGGGACATATTATGGTAGCCATCTCTGAAACAGCCAGCAAAAAAGAAATAGAAAAAGCCAAAGAAAAAGCCAAAAAAATTGTTGCAGAACTTAGAAATGGCGCTGACTTTACGCAAACTGCCATCGAAAAATCCGATGGCAGGGATGCTCTAAAAGGCGGTGATTTCGGCTGGAGAAGTCTAGCAGAATTGCCCACACTTTTTGCAGGTACCGTCAGAAATCTAAACATCAATGATATCAGTGATCCTCTCAAAAGCGCCAGTGGCCTGCATATTCTCAAATTGCTCGGCAAACAAGGTGGCGAAGAGGCTAAAATGGAAGAACAAGTTCTGTGTCGTCATATTCTGATTAAACCGTCAAAAATTATCAGTGAAGAGCAAGCTAAACAACAGCTCCTTGATATTATCAAAGCTCTTAAAGAGGGAAAAGATTTTGCTGAATTTGCTAAATTACATTCCGAAGATTTAGGCTCAGCAAGTGAAGGCGGTAAAATTGATTGGGCAGCCCCCAATGTTTTCGCACCAGAATTTCGAGATCAGGTTGAAACACTCAAAATGAATGAAATTAGCAAACCATTTAAAACTCAATTTGGCTGGCATATTGTAGAGCTTTTAGGTAAAAGAACAGCAGACAAGACAGCTGAAGATAAATCAAATAAAGCACGCCGAACATTATTCAATCGTAAGTTTGCAGAAGAAAGTAATCTTTGGCTCAACGAATTAAGATCAAAAGCTGTGGTAAAAATTTTTGACATTGATGAAAGCATTAAATAAACCCAAAATCATCATCACACCTGGCGAACCAGCAGGCATAGGACCTGAGCTCGCCATACAATTGGCACAGAAAGAATGGGATGCACAGCTTCTATTTATTGCAGATCCTGATCTGCTTAAAGCTCGTGCCCAGTTGCTTAATCAGTCGATTAAAATAATACAATGGCAACAAGATCAAAGTTTAGCTTTGCATCAAGCTGGCACAATAATATGCAATCCTATTGCTCTAAACGGGCCTTGTACAGCTGGTATTTTGCAAATTGATAATGCGCAATACGTTGTGGATTGCTTAAGCCAAGCTAACCACCTTATTCTCCATCACCAGTTTGATGCGGTTGTCACGGGGCCAGTGCATAAGGGCGTTATCAACCAAGCCGGCATTCCATTTACCGGTCATACTGAATTTTTCGCCTCTGCCACCCATACCGATGAAGTGGTTATGTTACTAGCAACTGAAGGTCTGCGTGTCGCTTTAGTCACGACCCACTTAGCACTTAGCCAAGTACCCAAAGCCATCACTCAAAGCAAACTTTCTAGAATTATTGGCATTCTTCACCAAGATCTTCAAACTAAATTTGGTATCCAAAATCCAAAAATTCGTGTTTTGGGGCTAAACCCTCACGCAGGTGAAAATGGATATTTGGGTGATGAAGAAATGACCACCATCCAACCTGTGATACAAAAATTTCAACAACAAGGCTTTCAAATTGAAGGGCCTGTATCCGCAGATACGGCTTTTGGCTCGGAACATCATCCAGTACAAGTGGATGCCATTTTGGCTATGTATCATGATCAAGGTCTCCCTGTGCTAAAATACAAAGGCTTTGGTCATGGTATTAATATTACCTTAGGTCTACCCTATATCAGAACTTCGGTTGATCATGGCACTGCCCTGGATCTTGCTGGCAAAGGCCTAGCGAATCCTTCAAGTTTTGAGTTCGCACTACAACAGGCAATCCATATGAGCAAGCAATCTATCGAATCAAAACTCACGCTCGCAAAAGGCACTCCTCAATGAATAAACCGCTTCAAGGCCATACTGCACGAAAGCGTTTCGGACAAAACTTTCTACAAGACTCAAATATTATTTTACAAATCATTCAGTGCATTCATCCCCTTAAAACAGAACACTTGGTTGAAATCGGCCCTGGGTTAGGCGCACTCACCACGCAACTATTACCCTTGGCAGGAAAATTACAAGCCATAGAACTGGATAGAGATCTCGCACCTAAATTGGAAAGAAACTGCCGTTCTTTAGGTCAAATTGAGGTTTTCCAAACAGATGCCATGAAGTTTGATTTTTATCAACTTTATGACCAATCCCAAAAATTAAGAATTGTTGGGAATTTACCCTACAATATATCGACGCCCCTACTGTTCCATCTTTTCAAGTTTGCACCCATCATTCATGATATGCATTTCATGCTACAAGATGAGGTGGTACAACGTATGGCAGCGGCTCCTGGCAATAAATCCTGGGGGAGATTGAGTGTTATGGTGCAATATTATTGTGAAGTAGAAAAACTCTTTACCGTTCCACCCTATGCATTTAATCCAGCACCCAAGGTACAGTCAGCCATCGTTAAACTGATGCCTCATGAACAACTTCCCTTTAAGGCAAATGATCACAAACACTTCGATCAAGTTGTCACCGCTGCTTTTGGACAAAGACGCAAAACATTAGGTAATTCTTTAAGTAAAATTTGTTCCAGAGAACACCTTATATCCTTAGGACTCGACCCCAGCATTCGAGCAGAACAGTTATCTGTTCAACAATTTGTAGAAATTGCCAACAGTCTCACAGAAAATGACCAGCCAGCCTTGCAAAATGCATCGAATAATCAACAGATACATTTGATAAAAACAAAATTATGACCTTTACTTGATTTATACCCGTGCTACCTTAAGATGCTTAGGGGTATAACTCTCTATTTTTAATTGATGAAGGAAAAGTTTGCATGGCACTTTCCGTGTTAATTTGTGATGATTCCAGTTTCGCTCGAAAACAGCTTTCACGAGCCTTGCCTGATATGCTTGCACATAATGTTGAATTTGCCGGAAACGGCCAAGAGGCATTAGAGCTACTCAGAGCCGGCGCGGCTGAACTACTTTTTCTTGACTTAAATATGCCGGTAATGGATGGATATCAAACACTTGAGGCCATCAGTCGAGAGGAGTTGGATGTCACCACAATAGTGGTTTCAGGTGACATTCAAACGGAAGCAAAAACCCGCGTTTTGGCCCTTGGGGCCTTAGATTTTATCAAAAAACCTATTACCAAAGAACAACTTGCAGCCGCCTTAATTGATTTTGGCATTCTCAGTGCAACTCAAAGACAAACACCAGAAAAAAAACCACCAGCAACGACTACAAAAACCCAGCAACCTCAGACGAGTCTTATTGATACCTATCAAGAAATCACCAACGTAGCCATGGGACAAGCTGCTAGTTTATTAGCGGAGTTATTGGGCGTTTTTATTCAACTGCCCATCCCTAATGTCAATGAAATGGATTTTAGTGATCTGCAAATGTTTCTCGCTGATGCGCATTCCGAAGAGGATCTTTCAGTGATCTGCCAAGGATTCATTGGTTTTGGCATCTCAGGGGAAGCTTTGCTTACCTTTAATAATGCCTCAACGGAAGATTTATCCAAACTGATGAGTTATCACGACTCTGGAACTGTTGAAAATAAAATGGAATTATTGATGGATGTCTCCAGTATCCTCATTGGTGCCTGTTTAAATAGTATCGCCAAACAGTTAGATATTAACTTTAGTCAAGGCAGCCCAGTGATTTTGGGTCAACAAGTAAAAATATCCGATCTTCTTGCTTCAAATAATCAAAAGTGGAAAAAAAACCTCGCCATAGAAATCAATTATGCTATCGAAGGCTATAACATCAACTGTGATCTAATTGTATTATTTACCGAAGATTCCTTACCCAACTTGGCCAGAAGAGCTGGTTACTTAATGGAGGTAGAATGAGTACTATTGTCCAAGAAATAAATGAGTTCCATTGGATGATGGATCTCCTTCAAACCATTGATGTGGGTTTAGTCGTGGTTGACCGTAACTATAAAATTCAATCATGGAATAGTTTTATGGAAAATCACAGCGGGTTGGCTCCAGGAGAAGTGAGAAATAAAAATATTTTCACCCTTTTTCCAGAAATCCCCAAAGACTGGCTCACCCATAAAATTAATTCGGTGTTTTTACTTAAAAATCGCGCCTTTTCTAATTGGGAATTACGTCCCTACCTATTTAGATTTAAAAATTATCGCCCTATCACAGGGACAGCCGAATACATGTTCCAAGACATTACCATTAATCCCCTCATATCAACCACAGGGGCCATCGAACAGGTCAGTATTGTGGTTTATGATGTAACGGATGTCGCTGTTAAAAAATCCGAACTCAACAAAGCCAATAAGAGCTTGGAAAAACTCAGCCGCACCGATCGACTAACTCAGTTGAACAATCGGGGATACTGGGAAGAACAACTGGCTAAAGCTTTTGACCTGCATAAGCGTTACTTTGCTCCAGTCAGCGTAGTGATGTTTGATATTGATCACTTTAAAGCGGTAAATGATACCTATGGGCATGGTGCGGGAGATGAGATCATTCGCATGGTTTCCAGAATCCTCAGAGAAACAGAACGTACCACAGATATATCCGGTCGTTATGGGGGAGAGGAATTTGCGGTTATTTTACCCAATGCCGATTCACAAGCCGCTAAACGATTTTGCGAAAGAATTCGTATTGCCATTGAACACACTATCACCACCTGTGATGGCATTGATATTAAAATCACCATTAGTTTAGGGATCTCCCCTCTCACCGATGAATGTGAAAGTTATCAACGTTGGCTACAACAAGCTGATGAAGCACTCTATGTATCGAAAGAAAATGGTAGAAACCAAACCACCATTTATGAAGGAAATTAGCCCAGAAATACTGAGTACCTATTAACAAACTCATTCAATTTCTAACAACATGAATCTGCTAATATCTGTTACAATACAGCTCACTTTTTCTGACACCAAAAATTTAGTGATCTCGCCAAAATGTTGTCCACAAATTGACTCCCTTGCATTGAGCTATTCTCAATACTCTAATATATCGTCCTTAGAGCATTATTCAGACCATGCTTGAATTAAATCTATTTCAACTGCTGTTATTTCTAGTGAGTGGTGCTTTTGTTGGGCTTCTCGCCGGCATGTTGGGCGTTGGTGGCGGACTCATCGTGGTACCTATTCTGCTGTATATGTTACCTATAACGGGGGTTTCTCCAGAATTAGTGCCCCATATGGCAATAGCAACCTCTCTAGCCACTATAGTGGTCAACGCGACTGCTTCTGTTCGAGTCCATCACCGTCATGGTTCTGTAATTTGGTGGGCATTTAAAGCCCTCACTCCTGGCGTTATTTTGGGGAGCATTTTGGGAAGTTTTCTCGCTAGATTGATCCCATCTGCTCATCTAAAAACCATTTTCGGGATCTTTACTCTGTTATTATCCTTACAAATGATCTTCAAATTTAAACCAGCCCCCAATCGCAAACAACCTGGTAAAAAAACACTTTTTGCCGCAGGTTCGGTCGTGGGCTGCTTCTCAACATTGGTTGGCATTGGAGGTGGCTCCATTTTAGTCCCCTATCTCACCTACTGGGACACCCAAATGACCAAAGCGATTGGCACCTCTTCAGCGGTAGGTTTGCCACTTTCCATTGCAGGAACATTGGGTTTTATACTCGCAGGTTGGAATATCCCATTCAAACCCAGTTTAAGCTTAGGTTATGTTTATTTGCCTGCATTTTTTGGTATAGTGATGGTATCAAGCTTCACAGCACCTATTGGGGTGAAAATTTCTCAAAAAATTTCAGGAAAATCACTCTCTAGGCTATTTGCAGGCTTCCTCATTGCGATAGCACTTGATATCCTACTCCCCTTAATTTAAATAAAGAATTTAACCAGAAGATACCTATATGCAATTTCCCCAATTTAATCCCATCGCTCTCGAAATAGGCGGCCTTAAGATACATTGGTATGCCATTACCTATATTTTTGGTTTTGCAGCAGCTTGGTTACTAGGAAACTACCGAGCTGATCGCTCAAAAGGTCTGTGGACTCGCGAGCAGGTATCTGATTTTTTATTCTACAGCTATTTGGGTGTGATACTTGGTGGAAGAATTGGCTATGTCATTTTTTATCATTTCGATTTTTTCCTGGCAGATCCCTTATACTTATTTAAAATATGGCAAGGTGGTATGAGTTTTCATGGTGGTTTTTTAGGGGTTCTATTCGCCACTTGGTATTTCTCTAAGAAAACCTCCAAAAATTTCTTTACTGTCGCTGATTTTATTGTTCCTCTGGTTCCATTGGGTCTAGGAGCCGGTCGTATTGGTAACTTCATAAATGGTGAACTTTGGGGTAGACCTGTCAATGGAGAACTTCCTTGGGGCATGGTGTTCCCTGGTGATTCTTTGCATCTGCTTCGACACCCCTCACAAATCTACGAATTTCTTCTAGAAGGTATCACCCTATTCATAGTCGTCTGGTTGTTTTCTGCAAAATCACGACCCGCAAAAGCCGTCTCTGGGGTATTTGTGCTAGGTTATGGCAGCTTTCGTTTTCTGGTAGAATTTTTCAGAGAGCCAGATCCACAACTAGGACATGTCATTTCTTGGTTGACCATGGGACAGATTTTATCGGCCCCTATGATTATTGCAGGATCATTGTTACTTTATTTTGCTTACAAAAAACAAGAGCCTAAATTATGAAACCCTATTTAGAACTGATGCAGCATATATTAGACAATGGTCATGTTAAAGGTGATCGTACTGGAACAGGCACGCTTAGCGTTTTTGGCCATCAAATGCGTTTCAATTTGCAACAGGGTTTCCCTCTCGTTACTACCAAAAAGTTACATCTTCGCTCTATCATTCATGAGCTTTTGTGGTTTTTAAGCGGCGAAACCAATATTGCCTATCTCAAAGAAAACCAAGTGAGAATTTGGGATGAATGGGCAGATGAAAATGGTAATTTAGGCCCTGTCTATGGCTCTCAATGGAGAAGCTGGCCAACTGAGGATGGTCAATCCATTGATCAAATCAGTGAGTTAATCGACCAGATAAAGAACAACCCCAACAGCCGACGTTTAATCGTCTGTGCTTGGAATGTTGGGCAAATCTCACAAATGGCGCTTCCCCCTTGCCACCTGTTGTTTCAATTTTATGTTGCCGATGGAAAATTATCTTGCCAACTTTATCAACGTAGTTGTGATGTTTTCTTGGGCGTTCCTTTTAACATTGCCAGCTATGCGCTACTCACACATATGATTGCCCAGCAATGTGATCTTGATGTGGGTGATTTTGTTTGGACAGGTGGTGATGTACATCTTTATAGTAATCATTTAGAACAAACAAAAACTCAACTTGCAAGAGAGCCATTCTCACGACCTAAACTGATTATTCATCGCAAACCCAATAGTATTTTTGATTACAAATTTGAAGATTTTGAAATCGTGGGATACGAATCACATCCCCATATCAAAGGAGAAGTAGCGATTTAATATAGGCTATTTTTTGCCATTAAAATCCCTGCAAAAAAAACGCAATGTCTAACATATCAATACCTAAGATATCAATGATTGTCGCCATGGCCAAGGAGCGAGTGATTGGAAAAGACAATCAAATGCCCTGGCACTTACCCGCTGATCTAGCTCATTTTAAAAAAACCACGCTGAATCATCCCGTGATTATGGGCAGAAAAACCTACCAATCTATTGGATTTGCCCTCCCTAAACGCAAAAATATCGTTATCTCTCGCTCTAAAGATTTTAGCGCAGAGAATATCACCATCGTCTCAACACCGAAGGAAGCCATTGAAGCGGCAGGCAGCGCGGATGAGATCATGATCATGGGAGGAGCTACAATTTATCAAGAATTTTTGCCCTTTGCTCAACGCCTCTATCTAACCTTGATAGATTTAGACGTTGCAGGCGATACTTTTTTCCCAGATTATCAGCACTTAGGCTGGAATACATCAGAACAACAATCTCACCTGGCTGATGACAAAAATCCCTATAACTACCAATTTATTATTTTGGATAGAGTCACCAATTAAAAGTTTTGTTTAAAGTTCGCTTTAAGTGAGCTTGAGAGAAAGTAACTTGGATTTTGCTTTAAGGAATGCTTCAGAAAAAGAAGAGAGCGCTTCCTTGACGCTCTGTGTCATTCTAACGTCGCAGGTCGAAGATTGACAATACAAAGTCTACTCTCAGTACTCAGTAACTCGGGTGAGCATTTTTCCTTATTTCTTGTAGGAGATCAGCCATTCCTCCAATGATTTTATTTCTAAAGAAATTTCCCTATCCTAAAATTATTTTGTTAGACTAGGATAAAATCCATATTTCTCGCGCCTTATCATGACAGAAGATGCGCAGCATCTTCCAGAAAGGACCGGTTTTAGATCCCGGTCTTTAGGCCGGATAGTGCCGCAGCCGAAGCTTCACCATGCGAAGCGGGCGAAGCCAGGCAAAAAGGCGCGTTGGTTTGGGAGAGGTGCAGACCTCTTCCAAATCGAGTGGAGTGCGAATGCACATCATCCTTATTGCTTTCACTAAAGAGTGATCCAAAATCCATGCAAATACTTTATCCTGAAATAAAACCTTTCGACCAACAATGGCTCAAGGTAGATTCGCTTCATGAACTGTACCTTGAACAGAGCGGTTCACCTCATGGTATTCCTGTCGTAGTTTTACATGGAGGCCCTGGTGGCGGCTGTGATCCTGTCCATCGACGTTATTTCGACCCCAACAAATATCGTATTATCCTTTTTGATCAAAGAGGTGCGGGGCAATCCAGACCTCACGCCGAACTCACCAATAACACGACCCAGGATCTTATTGATGATCTGGAAGCCATTCGTTGTCATTTAGATATTGAACAATGGATGTTATTTGGCGGATCTTGGGGCTCAACCTTAGCCCTAGTTTACGCACAAGCCCATCAAAAAAGAGTGAGTGCATTGTTGTTAAGAGGCATATTCCTAGGACGTCAAAAAGATTTGGACTGGCTATACCAAGAAGGCGCTTCTGAAATTTATCCAGATTACTGGGAGGATTTTATCGAACCCATCCCTGAAAATGAACGTCATGATATGGTCGGGGCTTATTATAAATTATTAACAGGGGACGACGAAATAGCACGTATGGCCGCAGCAAAGTCATGGTCTCTATGGGAAGGCAGGATCGCTACGTTACAAGGTTCACATCGGGTTATTGAGCACTTCAGTTCACCTCATCTCGCCCTTAGCCTCGCCAGAATAGAAACACATTACTTCCAACATAAAACCTTTTTAAAACCCAATCAAATTTTAGACAATGCTCATCTGTTAAAAGGGGTCCTTGGCATTATTGTACATGGACGCTACGATATGGTGTGCCCTCTAGATAATGCTTGGTCACTTTTAAAAGCATGGCCCCGAGCAGACTTGCAAATTATTAGAGATGCAGGACATTCCGCCTCTGAACCAGGCATTATAGATGCCTTAGTTCGAGCAACTCGCACCATGGCTATAAGGCTCTCACAGCCATGAGAGTCTTATTGGCACGATAGCCTTATTGCAACCTGTGCAATCAGCAAGTGTGACTGTTCAGCACAAAACCATCCAGCACAAAACCATCGCTCAAATTGATACAGGTCTTTTGATATTATTCGGTGTTACTCGTTCCCACGCTCTGCGTGGGAATGCATACGGATCTTGACTCATGAGCAAATCACTAACGAAAATTGCAGCACAAGGTTCCCACGCAGGAGCATGGGAACCAGCCACACTTCATTCCGCAGTTACTCGTTCCCACGCCTTATATTTTGTTTCTATCTATTTCAATCTCTGTTTTTTATTATAATTTACGGTATATTAAGCCCCGAAATTCAATAAGGGGTCTTTTATCAATAAGATGAAGTCGCCCCTACTCAACCAAGGATAAAACAATGAGAAAAATATTCTTAAAAGGCTTGTTGTTCGTCGGCGCTATTTATGCCGGAACAGTTCAAGCAGCGAGTAATAATGCCGTAGAAATTCCCTATGAACGCGTGGTGTTAGATAATGGGTTAACCGTTATCATCCACGAAGATCACAAAGCCCCCATTGTCGCGGTTAGCGTTTGGTATAAAGTCGGCTCTAAAGATGAACCTGAGGGTAAAACGGGTTTCGCTCATCTATTTGAACATCTTATGTTTAATGGTTCAGAGAATCATAAAGGAGAATTTTTTGCTCCTTTTGATCAGGTTGGGGCAACCTCGATGAATGGTACCACATGGTTTGATAGAACCAATTATTTTGAAAATGTACCCACACCCGCCTTAGACATGGCTTTATGGATGGAATCTGATCGTATGGGACATTTATTGGGCGCTATTGATCAAAAAACCTTGGACGAGCAACGAGGCGTAGTACAAAACGAAAAGCGTCAAGGTGACAACCAGCCTTATGGCAAAACTGAATATCGAATATTAGAAGGTCTCTATCCTGTAGGACACCCTTATCGTCATAGCACTATTGGTTCAATGGAAGATCTCAATGCGGCTTCTTTGGATGATGTGAAAACTTGGTTCAAATCCTATTATGGAGCTGCTAATACGGTATTAGTGCTTGCTGGAGACCTTACCACCGAACAGGGTAAAACTCTGGCACAAAAATATTTTGGTGATATCGCTTCTGGCCCTGAAGTCAAAAGAATGACTTCATGGGTACCCTCCCGCATAAATGACACCATTGAAACCATGTATGATACGGTTCCTCAAGCGCGTATTTACAAAACTTGGGCGGTACCTGGTCGTACAACTCAAGATGGCAACCTACTAAATTTAGCGGCAGACATACTGGGTGGCGGTAAAAATTCTCGCCTTTATCAGGCGTTGGTTTATAAAACAGGGTTGGCTAGCCAAGTGAATGTTTCCATTGAAGAACACCAATTGAGTAGTCAATTGACGATTCAGGTGACTTTGAAATCAGCAAAAGATAGCCTCAAAGTTGATCAAATAATTGATGAAGAGCTGACAAAGTTTTTAGCTAAGAATACCAGCAACGATGAATTAACAAGAGCCGTGACAGGTATTAATGCACGAGTCACCCGTGGTCTAGAGCGTATTGGTGGATTTGGCGGAAAAGCAACGGCTCTTGCCCGTGGAGAACTTTATGCAAATGATCCCAGTTTTTATAAAACCCAATTAAACTGGATAAACTCTGCAACTCAACAACAAATTCATGATGTAGCCAATCGCTGGTTATCTCAAGGTAAATATCAGCTCACTGTATTACCTTTCCCAAGCTATAAAACATCTGAGTCGATGGTTGATCGATCTAAAGGTTTACCAGTGGTTGGTCAAATGCCCCAATTGACTTTTCCTCAAGTGGAACACGGTACATTAAAAAATGGCATACCTGTTTCTCTTGTTAAAAACTCCTCGATTCCTGTGGTGAACATCGCCATGCAATTTGATGCAGGTTATGCTGCAGACTCGACAGGTTTTAAATTAGGCACAGCTGGTTACACCTTGGCTATGCTAGATGAGGGAACTAAAAAAATGTCATCCTTAGAAATTGCATCTAAAGCTGAGTTACTCGGGGCAGAATTAGAGACCAATTCCAATTTAGATATGTCATCAGTAGAATTATCTGCACTCAAATCAGAGTTAAAACCATCCTTAGATCTCTTTGCTGATATTGTATTGAATCCTGCATTTTCAAATGAAGAAATTGAACGATTACGCAGTCGCTGGTTATCTGGTATTCAACAAGAAAAAGCACAGCCACAAGCTTTAGCCCTAAGAAACTTACCTCCATTGCTGTATGGAAAGGATCATGCTTATGGCATACCATTTACGGGTTCGGGAACAGAAGCGTCTATTCAGTCTTTAACCAGAGCTGACTTGGTGAAATTTTATCAAACATGGATACGTCCTGATAATGCAACTCTCTTTGTGGTGGGCGATGTCGAGATGAATGAGATATTGTCATTACTCAATAAATCTTTTGGTCAATGGAAGAATCCTGGAACTGAAATACCCAAGAAAAATATTGCAGAAATCAATACAGCACATCCTCAGTTAATTATCATTGATAAACCTAATGCCCCTCAGTCTCTAATTTTAGGTGGTCAGTTAGCACCACCTACTGGCGTTAAAAATAACTTAGAAATTGTTTCAATGAATGAGATATTAGGTGGCAGTTTCAGTGCCCGTGTCAATATGAACCTCAGAGAGGATAAACATTGGGCTTATGGTGCTTATACCTTTATGCAAGATGCAAGAGGACAAAGACCCTACTTTGTATACGCTCCAGTGCAAACCGATAAAACGGGTGTATCATTGAAAGAGTTACTTAAAGAAATCAATGCGATTATTACGGATAAACCTGCAACTTCAGAAGAGTTACAGCGTGTGATAAACAACAATGTCAACAGCCTTCCTGGTGCTTACGAAACAAGTAATGCCATACTAAATCGCTTATTAAGTAATCAGCGTTTTGCGCGTAGCGATGACTATGTTACTCAGTTATCTCAACGTTATTCAAAACTGTCTCTTGATGAGATTAATCAAGTCGCCAAAAAGATGCTTAAAGCTGACCAGATCACTTGGATGATAGTCGGTGATCGCAAAGAAATTGAGAAGCAATTAGATGGTATCGATCTCGGTAAAATCGTCTACATGGATGCAGATGGTCAAGTTTTAAACTAA